>NZ_JBFRVX010000438.1:0-6917 GCF_041475345.1 Vibrio sp. 10N.222.48.A3
CTGCGCTATTCACCGAGATATCTAACTGGCTGATTGCCTGTCGATGAAGCGTATAATACGGATTCTGAGTTTATCCGCAAGGGCTTTTTTCACTCTTTTTTACAATATCGAATCGTTCGAACAAAAGACGTACAAGTGAAATGCCAATGTGACGAAAAACACACAGTTACCAACAAGTATTTAACTTATGAAACAGGATTGATCCAGATCAGTGAATTGATAACACCAGTTAATACACTAACTCGTGTCATATAACTTTGAGGTATACACATGGACTTTTGGCTAGAACTCCTATTTGGTAATGCGGTGGGGCTATCTTCAATGATAGTAATATTCGGGGCTCTGGGTCTCATGATGTTCTATGGAGGCTTCTTCATCTACAAAGTTATGACTGAAAAATCTCCTCACTAGAATCGCTCAGCCTAAATCATCTACTTTTAAGTATCATTTTCTTTAGGTAGATGTAAAAACGCTTTGCACCGGAGCCGACTTATTGTCTTCTCCGGTTTTTTCATTTTTAAACCCGGCCTCAACTTAGGTATACTTACCTTATCCTTATCCAACTTGAGATACACACTATGTCTCATGATGACGACTTAGATCTATTCCAAGAAATGATGGGCGATGTTAAACGTATCGACCATGACACCGCCGAACACCAGAAAGTACACCGAGTCACAGAATCTCACCTTGCTAAGCGTGAAGCCGCTATGTGGCTGTCTGACGACGAGAAAGACTACTTATCATTAGACTACTCTCCAATGATCAAACCTGACGATGTCATTGCTTATAAAAAAGATGGCGTACAAGAAGGCGTATACAAAAAGCTGCGCTTGGGCAAGTATCCAATTCAAGCCAAACTCGACCTTCACAGGAAAACACTGAAAGACGCTCGTAACGAAGTACTCTCATTTTTACGCCAGTGTTTAAGAATGGATGTTCGCACCGTTATCATTGTCCACGGTAAAGGTGAGCGTTCGAATCCACCAGCAATGATGAAAAGCTACGTGGCAAATTGGCTAACACAAATTAATGATGTTCAATGTGTTCATTCAGCTCAGCAATTTCACGGTGGTACAGGTGCGGTCTATGTCATGCTCAGAAAGAGTAATGACAAAAAGCTAGAGAACAGAGAGCGCCATCAAAAGCGCAGCAGTTGATAAGTTGAGATAGATAAGTAAGCTAATAGCGGTCTTGCATCAAGAGCGATATTTCGTGCCTAGACTCACACCAAGTGCTAAAATTGTCCTCAGTTAACGAATCCCAACTCAAAGCAACTATTCAGAGGTTGCTTTTTGTTTATCTATATTTCCGTTGTGAAACGCTAAGAGAATATCATGTCACAAGAATCCCAAGCTAAACGCCTTAATAAATACATCAGTGAAACTGGTTTTTGCTCACGCCGCGAAGCCGACAAACTCATTGATGCTGGCCGAGTTACTATTAACGGTAAGATCCCTGAAATGGGCACTAAAGTCTTGCCTGGTGATGATGTTGAGATCGACAATAAACCTGTTCGTTCAAGAGAAAAGCCGATCTACATTGCTCTTAATAAACCAACAGGTATCACCTGTACTACTGAGCGTGATATTCCAGGCAACATCGTCGACTTTATAGGTCACCACAAACGTATATTCCCTATTGGTCGTCTAGATAAGCCTTCTGATGGTCTTATCTTCTTGACCAACGACGGCGATATCGTAAACAAAATCCTACGTGCAGGTAACAACCACGAAAAAGAATACGTGGTTCGTGTAGATAAACCTATTACGACTGAGTTCTTAAAGCAAATGGGCGCTGGCGTTCATATTCTCGATACTGTTACCTTGCCATGTAAGGTAGAGAAAGAGACCAAGTTCTCGTTTCGCATCACATTAACGCAAGGCCTTAACCGTCAGATTCGCCGTATGTGTGAAGCGCTCGGTTACGAAGTATTTAAGCTACGCCGTGTTCGTATTATGAACATCTCATTAGACGGTATTCCTAACGGAAAATGGCGCTACCTGAGCGACGAAGAGATTAATGAAATCTTGGCGATGTGTGAAGGCTCAGTAAGTACTGAAGATGCGTCAAAAATGAACGCGAAAGGTCAACGAATTCGTAAAGCAACTGACGCGAAACTTTTTGATAGCCGTGAAGAGAACCAAACTTCAACAGCGCGCCGTAATCAAAACGAGAACCGTACTCGCACTTACCGCGGTAACAATGCGGATGAATTCCGTCATGCGCCTAACTCAAAGCGTGGCCGTAACTCATCGAACGGTGAAAGCGGTGGCGGTGGCAATACCGAAAACTGGAAATCAAACTCTCGTTCAGAGCGTTCTAATTCAGATAAAAACCGTTCGGATCGCAATCGCACAGATCGCGACAATAACGAACGTCGAAGCGGTAAACCGACAGACCGTAGTCAAGATTCAAACAGGCCGAACAAACCTGCACCGAAACGTGTTGGTGGTACTTTAGGTTTGAAGAAATAGTCAGAATCCTTTCAAACGGGACTGTCGATAAAGAAACGCCCGCTAGATTAGTCTAGCGGGCGTTTTTATTTGTGATCATGTACGTTTATCGTTATGGAAAGCACAAGCTACAGGCATAGTTCAGCAAACTGACCACGCGTAAGTAGTACTAAGTCTTTCGGATCTAGCTCGATCTCTAACCCTCTCTTCCCTGCACTCACACATATCGTTTCAAAATCGGTAGCGCTGGAATGAACAAAGGTAGGTAATGCTTTTTTCTGACCAAGAGGACTGATTCCTCCCACCACATAACCTGTCGTTTTCTGAGCAATATCTGGATCAGCCATCTCTGCTTTTTTACCTTTCGCTGCTTTAGCTGCAAGCTTAAGGTTTAACTTCTGGTCAACAGGAATAACAGCTACCGCCAAATCTTTCGCCACACCATTCAAGCTGAACAACAGAGTTTTGAATACACGTTTGGGATCTTGACCAAGCGCTTCGACAGCCTCTAATCCATAATTCGTGTTATTTGTATCATGATGATACTGATGCACACTGTGAGCGATTTTCTTTTTCTTGGCGAGATTGATTGCAGGGGTCATAACAAATCCAAACGATAGATAAACAAAAAGCGACGCCGAGGCGTCGCTTTAGTTAAATTTATCATGGTGCTAGAGTCAATCTAATTTAGCACCTAGTGATTCAATTAACTGGGTTCAATTACTTGTAAACCATTTGACCTGAAGGCGCGTACTTGTTCACATCAACAGGGCTGTTTGCTTCTAGGTACTCTTTTAGTACTTCAGCGTCAACAAAACCTGTGTTCACAAAGCCAGGGTGATCAGACAGTTTAGGGTAACCGTCACCGCCAGCAGCGTTAAAGCTTGGTACCGTAAAGCGGTATGTTTCATCTAAACGAAGCTGCTTGCCACCGATGAAGACATTCGATACTTCACCGTCAGCGACAGTCATAGAAATACCTGCAAACTGTGCATAAGCACCTGAATCAACAGGTTTAGTCGCCACTACGTTTAGGTAATCTAGAACTTCTTTACCAGTCATATCAGTGTAAGTCAGGATGTTTGCAAAAGGCTGTACTGTTAGTACATCTTTGTACGTCACATCGCCGGCTTCAATTGAGTCACGAACGCCACCAGAGTTCATCACAGCGAAGTCTGCTTTTGCACGCTCCATGTGAGAAGTCGCAATCAAACGACCCAGGTTAGTTTGTTGGAAGCGAACTACGTTACGGTCACCTTCAAGCTTGCCATTTGTCTCAGCGATTTGAACTTCTAACTGAGCTTGGCCCTGTTCTTGGAAAGGACGTAGGAATTCAAGCAGCTCTGGATCTTGTGCGATTTCATCTTGAATAAGAACGCGTTGCTTCTTGCCGTCAATCTTAACTTTCTTCTTAAGGTTAACGGGAACCAAGTCGTAGCTCACCATCTCTAGTTCGCCATTACGGAATTCGTAATCAGCACGGCCTACGTACTTGCCCCACTCGTGAGCTTGAACGATGTAAGTACCGTTTTGAACGTCTGGTTTACACTCATCACCCGGCTTGAAGTTTTGCTTCGCAACGTTAGGGCCTTCCATACATACAGGCTCTTGAGAGTGACCACCAACGATCATATCTAGATCGCCTTCATTTAGGTAACGAGCTAGTGCTACATCACCCGGAGCATTAACACCACGCTGACCATTTTCGTAGTGACCCATGTGAGTCACAGCGAAGATAAGATCGGGTTTTTCTGTTTCTTTAAGTTCAGCGATCAGTTTCTTCGCTTCTTCTTTAGGGTCACGGAAATCGATACCAGCAATAAATTCTGGGTTACCAATTTTCGCAGTATCTTCAGTCGTTAGACCGATAACAGCAATTTTGATACCTTGCTTTTCAAACATCTCGTAAGCTTGGAATTTACGCTCGCCTGTCGCTTTGTCGTAGATGTTTGCAGATAGCATTGGGAAGTTTGCCCAGTCGATCTGTTTTTGCAGTACGTCTAGTGAGTTATCGAACTCGTGGTTACCTAATGCCATTGCATCGTAACCAATTTTATTCATACCTTTAAAATCAGGTTCTGCATCCTGAAGGTCTGACTCTGGTACACCAGTGTTGATGTCACCGCCAGATAGAAGCAACACGCTACCGCCTTCTGCTTCAACTTCTGCACGAAGTTGGTCAACAAGCGTTTTACGTGCAGACATGCCGTATTCGCCGTATTTGTTCTGCCAAAAACGACCATGGTTGTCGTTCGTATGCAGGATAGTTAGCTTATAAGTTTCGTCTTGGTTCCAATCATGAGCTGATTGAGACGCACATCCAGCCAAAGTAGCTAGGATTGCAGCACTTAGTGCTGTCTTTAGAATAAGGCGTTGCTTCATTGTCATACCTTTGAACTTTTTAGGGGAATCCACTGCTTTCTATAATCCATTGCGACTCCTTGTCTGGAGTTCGAACAATAAGACTTCAACATGACTAATCTTAAATTAACATTCTAAATGTAACACGATGATTTCATATTTATGTCGAATTGGTCACGCATGAATCAACAGTTAAGTGTAACAAAATTATGAGATTACACTCAAACTTCCCCTGCATCACAGGCAATCGTTTACTTATAAAGTGTGATGAATGTCAGCAATTCACTACAAACAGGACAGACCTCACACACCTATACCGCTTTCTTAGGGAATCAGAGGCTCTGTTAACAAGGGGTTAATCGCCTATCGTGGATTGACGCACTGCAAAACAAGTTCGTGAACAGCCAGACAGACAGCTTAGTCATAGCCCAAATAGGCCGAGGCTTCGGTGAACTAAACGGATGTTCCATTAAAAAACGCCCAACTCTAAGAGTTGGGCGTTTGTCTATTACAATCAAATAACGAGTTAACACTCTCTAGTTAATACTAGTGACTTAACATCAGATAAAACTATTTGATTTCGATGTGCTCGAAGCCTTTGATAAGGTCATCAAGTGCTTTCATCTGCTTCAAGAACGGTTCTAGCTTATCTAGCGGTAGAGCTGATGGGCCATCACAACGAGCTTGATCCGGGTTAGGGTGAGCCTCAAGAAATAGACCAGCAATACCCGTCGCAATGCCCGCTTTAGCTAGTTCAACCGTTTGCTCACGACGACCGCCAGATGCAGCACCTGATGGATCACGCATTTGAAGCGCGTGAGTCACATCAAAGATGATTGGGCTACCGTTTGATGATTTCTTCATCACACCAAAACCAAGCATATCAACTACTAAGTTGTCATAACCCATGCAAGAACCGCGTTCACAAAGAATGATGTTCTCGTTGCCACACTCAGCAAACTTATCAACGATATTACCCACTTGATCTGGGCTCATGAACTGAGGCTTCTTCACATTGATAACCGCGCCAGTCTTAGCCATTGCTTCAACAAGATCAGTTTGACGAGCAAGGAACGCTGGAAGCTGGATTACATCAACCACATCAGCAACAGGCTGAGCTTGCGCTTCAGTGTGAATATCAGTGATGATCTTCACGCCAAAGGTATCTTTCAGCTCTTGGAAAATTTTAAGACCTTCTTCCATGCCAGGACCACGGTATGAGTGAACTGAGCTACGGTTTGCTTTGTCGAAAGACGCCTTAAATACATAAGGGATACCCAACTTCTCTGTTACTTTCACGTAGTGCTCACAGATCTGCATAGCTAGATCGCGAGATTCAAGAACGTTCATACCTGCAAATAGCGTAAATGGCTTGTCATTAGCAATTGGCATATTGCCAATGTGAACTGTTTTCTGTTCCATCATATTCTCTCTAAATAATTATTAATTAGTGAACAACCACTATCTTTTCGTTCATGACGTTCACTTGAGATTTTAGTAGCTCAGATGCAGGGTCATCTGGGCATTGGTCGATAAAATATTGATAATCCGTAGCAGCGACCTGATGACAGTCTAGCTGCTGATAAATAAAGCCGCGGTCGCGGATTTCATACGGATCATCCGGCACAAACGTTAACGCAAGGTCGGTACACTTCAATGCAAGCGTATAACGCTCTTCTCGAAGCAATGCACTCTTAAGTAACGCTAGCCACTTACCAATAATCGTTGGGTGGTCAGCAACTTCTAAGTGTTCAGCTTTTACCTTAGCTAGTGGGCCATCATGCCCAATAAGCCATGCTCGTAAAGTTTGCACGCCAACGTACTCGCCGTTGTACGGGTTAATGTATACAGCAGCTTGCCCGAACCAACTCACTTTAAGTAAGAATTGAGTTGGGAAAGACACGCCTTCAACAGGGAAGCCTAACTTGCGACCTAGATAAAGAAAGATCGCACCAAGACTCACTGGAATGCCTTTTTTTCTCTCAAGTACTTTATCGATAAATGCGTTTTCCGAAGAAAAATACGCATCTTTATCCCCAGCAAAACCCCACTCATAAAAGAATAGTCGAATAAAGGATTCAAACTTCTGCTGTTCATCCG
>NZ_JBFRVX010000439.1:0-7847 GCF_041475345.1 Vibrio sp. 10N.222.48.A3
TGGGCAGCGTGATCGGTCCAACCGGGAACTTTGCTCCACTGCCAGACGCCGCTAAATGGTTGCTAAGTTTAGGCATGCTAATGGGACGACTCGAGATACTGACGCTCATTGTTCTATTTTTCCCAGCCTTTTGGCGACGCTAATTCCGCGAATATTTAAGGAAACACAGATGAAATCATACGTACTTCTCGCTAGCGCATTGCTCGCAAACTCAGTATTCGTAAGTTCTGCCTTTGCTGATCAAATGGTCACATTGTCTGATGGCAAGCAAGTGTTACTAAAAGACGATTTTACTTGGCAGTATGTGAGTAACGCATCATCGAATGCAGAGTCAGCATTGACGAGTATTCCTGTAGCCAAAAACACACGCGGTACCACAATCAAGATTGGAGACACCAAGCCAAGCTTGCAGCTTTCCAAATCAGGTGTGGACGTTTTGATTGGGGCAGGACTCTACGAGAATGAACAGCTAATCTTACCTATTTCAGTCACTAACCAAAGCACAGAAGCCGTTGTGCTAGTTACGCTAAATATCACAGTCTACTCACCAACGGGTGAGCTGCTGCATCAAGGCAGTATCAACACTTGGCAATCCATTAAGCGCCTTGCTGATACCTACCTTCGACCACAAACTTCGGCAGAAGGTAAATACTTAGCGATCGATGTTGATAAGTATCCTGAATATAAAATAGACGTGGAGATCACTGACGTTTCTACCCGTTAGGGGCATACCGGTTCAATCAAAACTAAACTGGTGTCACAAACAGATAGATAGCGAAGAAATGGCAAGCGCAGCCCGCCAATACAAACAAGTGCCAGATGGCATGGTTATAAGGGATGCGTTTTGCCACATAGAAAATCACACCCAGCGAGTAAATCACTCCGCCAACTGCCAGTAACACCAAACCACCTATATCGATATTCATCGCTAATTGATAAACAACTATCAAAGATAGCCAACCCATCGCTAGGTAAATGAACAGCGATAAACGCTTGAATCGATAAACGAAGGCTATCTTCATGATGATGCCCACCAGCGCAATCCCCCAGATCACCGCCATCAAACCCATAGCCAATGGGGTTCTTAAGCCCACTAAGAGAAACGGCGTGTAACTGCCTGCAATCAACAAATAAATCGCACAGTGGTCAAGGGTTTTGAGTAAGCGCTTGGTTTTCTCAGTGGTGATCGAGTGGTATAACGTGGAGGCGATAAAGAGCAGAATAATACTGCTGCCATACACCGCCATACTAGCAACAGTTAGCATGTCGGCTTGGTAATCAAACGCACGAATAAGCAGCAAGATCAGACCAACCACGCCGAGCACAACGCCCAAGCCATGGGTTATTGCATTAGCGCGTTCTTCGATGTCACTGTATTCGCTGGCTGATGATGCAGACATGAATATCCTACTAGAGTAAATGTTCGATTGACCCAGTATTGCACATTAAGCTTACACGTGTAAGCTTAAATTTTTATGACACCTTTTATGACACTAATAACGCCTGAAATATGAAATGAGGCTAAAAGATCCAAAACTAAATAACCAAAGAGTTAAATAAAGGATTATAGGAACTAAGAGGCGTTATCTAGATATTCAAGTACCATCTTGCCAGCATCTTGTGGTGAGGTATCCAGTGGCACACTCAATTGACGCTGTAGCTTACCAACGCCTAGCAAGCTAGCTAACATGCCTTTTGCACCATCGCGATTTCTATCAATCTCGAACCACAACTTCAGCTCTGTTTCATCACGATGAGCCACCACTTCCAATTCACGCCAACGGCCATGATAAGGACCCGTCGTCGGCACAAACTCAAACTCTTGTACAAACGGCAGTTCAAAGCCTTTGACCGCTTCACATTCCACTTGACGAATACGCAGGCCTTGAGCTTCAAGCTCGTTAAAAATACCATCGAGCAGTGGGTCGGGACGAACCGTTAAGGTGTCTTTATCCGATGGGTCAATCGCCATCGCAATATCCAACCCGGTTTCCAGCCATACCTTTGAATCACCAATCGTAACCGGTGTGTTCAGTGGCACATCAAACTCACATTCAAAGTCACGGGTTTCACCCGGTTGAATCACAAAGGCATACGGCAAGCTCCATTTTGCCAGCGAGTATGTCTGGTGCATTCGGCGTTTATGACCGCCCTCTTGCCCTTGCGAGTTCGCGGTAACTTCTTTGACGTAGCGACAGCATAAGTTGAGATCAATGTTATCGATCTCCTGCGGCTGAGCGCCTCCGTAGACATGTACAATAATGCTCGCCTTCTTACCTGGATAAAGCACTTCCTGTTGCAATACAGAATCCACCTTGGCAGATCCAATTCCAAAACTTGCTAACGTTTTCTTTAAGAACGACATATGCACCTCCTTTAAAGCATCATCTTAAGCCTGAAAGAGGTTCAAACTCAAATATACTGCTCACACTATTTTAGCTCTAATATCGTTTAATTATCACTCAGGCGTCGATCGATAACTTAGATAGTGATAATCTAACCCTTGATATGCATGCATATCATTATCCTGATTTATTTTTCGGATTGGCGAAAGCCAGACGAGTGACTCTTCAAGCAATTGAGGCGGAGCTCATGATAAATCAGGCCATTAGATTGGCAATGGATATGCCTGACCGTTAGGTAAATTAATGCGCCCAACAGCTGTCAGGTTCTCGCACACCAACCGTAGTGCGATGCGTCGTCGTAGTGGCTTTGTTGCTGCTCCAACGGCTAAGAAATTGGCTCCTACAATGACTCTCGTTGAGAAGGCTGCTTTATTAGCACCGACTGCAACAAAAGTAATTAAAGCCGCTTAACAAAAAGCGCAGTTTTTACTGCGCTTTTTTCTTGCCCGCTCCCATCTTGAAATGTGTTTACACATTGGTATTCCCTACCCGATTTGATACCTTAGCCACAAATCATTATAAAATTTGTGGAGAAATAAAGTATGAAGTGTCACCGCATTGAAGAACTGCTTGAACTGATGGAGCCTGAGTGGCAGAAAGATCAAGAGCTTAACCTATTAGAGTTCATCATTAAGCTATCAAAAGAAGCGGGCTACCAAGGTAAGCTTGAAGAGCTAACTGACGATGTTCTTATCTACCATCTAAAAATGCGTAATAGCGAAAAAGATGAAATGATCCCAGGTCTTAAAAAAGACCAAGAAGATGATTTCAAAACCGCAATTCTAAAAGCACGTGGCCTTCTTTAGTCGCCTATTTATTTAGGGCTCAATTGCCGTATAGATAAAAAACTCAATGTTTAAAAGCGACCACTCGGTCGCTTTTTTGTTTCTGTTCGCTATTTTTTCGTCACAACTGTTATGACTTTTGTTGTTAAAGGTTGATAGCGTTAAAGAAATGAGAACAAGATTGTCGCTATAATCGCCATCCATAAGAATCTTCTAAAATAATAAGAGTGAGTGCGATACCAATAAATGCACCAAACTCAATTTCTACAGGTTCTCTAAACCATACTTTCAAGTAATGTCGTCATGCTCGAGTTAACCGGGCAAACAAGCCACAAAAAGGATAGTCCATGAGTCAGGATAAAATCGATATCAAAGATGTGACTCCTAAAACCTTTAACCCAAAAACACATAAAGGTAATGGAGATCGATTTAACCCAAGTAACCGAATCTATGTTCGAGAAAGCAAAGGTAAATTCCAACAACTGCGCCGTTATGGCGGTTGGTTCTTACTTTTACTTTTTGCGCTTATCCCATGGATCCCATTTGGTGAGCGACAAGCGATCTTGCTCGATATCGGCAGCCAACAGTTCAACTTCTTTGGTACAACCCTATACCCACAAGATCTAACGCTACTCGCTATCCTCTTCATGATTGCGGCGTTTGGCTTGTTCTTCATAACCACCTTCTTAGGGCGAGTCTGGTGTGGCTACCTGTGTCCACAAACCGTCTGGACCTTCATGTACATCTGGTTCGAAGAGAAACTGGAAGGCGCTGCCAATAAGCGAAGAAAGCAAGACTCAGGCAAACTGACGAGCAATTTAATTCTCAGAAAAACCATCAAGCACATCGCATGGTGGGCGATTGCGATTGCGACGGGCTTAACCTTTGTCGGTTACTTCATCCCAATCAAAGAACTGGTGGTTGGCTTCTTTACCTTTAACTCGACTTTCTGGCCGGTGTTTTGGGTATTGTTCTTTGCTGGGTGTACTTATGCGAATGCGGGATGGATGCGTTCTATTGTTTGTCTGCACATGTGTCCTTACGCGCGTTTCCAATCGGCAATGTTCGATAAAGATACCTTCATCGTGGGTTACGACACTGAGCGAGGTGAAAGCCGCGGCCCTCGCTCTCGTAAAGCCGATCCAAAAGAACTTGGGCTAGGCGACTGTATTGACTGTAATTTATGCGTTCAAGTGTGCCCGACGGGTATCGATATTCGTGATGGTCTGCAATACGAGTGTATTAACTGTGGCGCGTGTATTGATGCTTGTGACAACACCATGGAACGTATGGGTTATGAGAAAGGTCTGATCAACTACACCACCGAACATAGGCTTGAGGGGCACTCAACCAAGGTGATGCGTCCTAAGCTCTTGGGCTATGGCGTAATACTGATCGTTATGTTGGGGCTGTTTTTCGCACAAATCGCGAGTGTTGATCCTGCAGGCTTAAGCGTTCTGCGCGATAGAAACCAACTATTTAGAATCAATAGCCAAGGGCTTGTCGAAAATACTTACAACTTGAAAGTCATCAACAAGACTCAGCAAGAGCAAGAGTACAAACTTGATGTCAGCGGGCTACCGGATTCTATCTGGTACGGTAAACAAAAGATTACCGTAGACCCTGGTGAGGTTTTAAACCTTCCTATCAGTTTGGGCGTCGATCCAGAAAAACTGAGCTCACCAGTTTCGACAATTCAGTTTATACTCTCGGATAATGAAGAGTTTACGATGAAAGTCGAAAGCCGCTTTATCAAGAAGCTCTGATACCAGTCACCTTAGTGCTAGGTATAACAACCCAATAAATGGAAAAAGGCTCAGTAATGAGCCTTTTTTATTCTATGACGATGCAAGCCTTTAACTTTGATAACCTGACTCCCGACTTCATGTGGTACGCACTGGAGAGTATTGGAGTCCGTGCTGAATCCGGGCTTCTCGCTCTCAACAGTTACGAAAATCGAGTGTATCAATTCACCGATGAAGACCGTAAACGCTACGTCGTTAAGTTTTATCGTCCGCAGCGCTGGAACAAAGCACAGATCCAAGAAGAGCATGACTTCGCACTCGAGCTTATCGAACAAGAGATGCCAGTTGCACCTCCAATGCGAATCAATGGCGCAACCTTACATGAATATCAAGGCTACCTATTTGCCTTATTTGAAAGTGTTGGTGGCAGACAGTACGAAGTCGACAATCTAGACCAATTGGAAGGCGTTGGACGTTTTCTTGGGCGTATTCATAAAGCCAGCGCAGGAAGAACATTCCAACATCGCCCAACCATCAGCTTAGATGAATACCTTTATCAACCACGTAAAATTCTAGATAACTCTCAGTTTATCCCGACACACCTAGAGAACGCGTTCTTCAATGATGTCGACCTTCTGATCAAAGAGCTAGAGAGCCAGTGGCCAAGCAATATTGAAAATATCCGCCTGCATGGTGACTGCCACCCAGGCAATATCTTATGGCGTGACGGGCCAATGTTCGTCGATCTTGATGACGCACGTAACGGCCCTGCGATACAAGATTTGTGGATGCTGCTTAACGGCGAGCGTCAAGATAAGCTAATGCAACTGGATATTCTGCTAGAGAGCTATCAAGAATTTTGCGATTTTAATACCGCGCAACTGAAACTAATCGAACCACTACGCGGTCTACGTATGGTGCATTACATGGCATGGTTGGCGAAACGATGGAACGATCCTGCATTTCCTCTAGCCTTCCCATGGTTTAATGATCCAAAATATTGGGAGCAACAAGTACTTGCTTGTAAAGAGCAAATTGCTACCCTGCAAGAGCCACCACTTTCGTTAATGCCTCAGTGGTAACAGCAATCGCAACACAACTAGATAAAAATTCAAACATAATGGAGATTGGATAAATGAAAAAGCTATTCGCATTTTTCTCATTGATCATGTTGAGCCTTTCAGCTCACGCTGCGAAATTTAACGAAGGTGAACACTACAAAGTTCTCGATCTAGAAGCATCAAAAAAACCAATGGTGACAGAGTTCTTCTCTTTCTACTGCCCACACTGTAATAGCTTTGAACCAATCATCCAGCAGCTAAAACAACAGCTACCAAAAGACGCTAAGCTACAGAAGAACCATGTTTCATTCATGGGTGGCAACATGGGTCTGCCAATGAGCAAAGCTTACGCAACCATGATTGCACTGAAAGTTGAAGATAAAATGGTGCCAGTGATGTTTAACCGCATCCACACCATGAACAAGCCACCACGCGATGAAGAAGAATTGCGTCAAATCTTCCTAGACGAAGGCGTTGATGCTAAGAAATTCGATGCGGCATACAACGGCTTTGCAGTCGACTCTATGGTTCGCCGCTTCGACAAAGCATTCAAAGACAGCGGTCTTTCTGGTGTTCCTGCGGTCGTCGTTAACAACCGCTACCTAGTAGACGCTCAAGGTATTAGCTCTCTCGATGAGTACTTCGAGCTCGTTAACTTTCTACTTAAGAAGTAACGTATTGATTAAAGGAAGC
This sequence comes from Vibrio sp. 10N.222.48.A3, assembly GCF_041475345.1. Taxonomy (NCBI): domain Bacteria; kingdom Pseudomonadati; phylum Pseudomonadota; class Gammaproteobacteria; order Vibrionales; family Vibrionaceae; genus Vibrio; species Vibrio sp. 10N.222.48.A3. Next base: position 6,690 of record NZ_JBFRVX010000439.1, read on the forward strand.
TTCGGCTTCCTTTTTTGCACTAGTTCAAAAAGATTCATAGATAAACAATCATCCTGAAAACGTTGTGCTTTACTGATATCAATATCCAGTCCTAAGAACTGGTAGGCAAGGAGCCTTTGAATGAAAATAAAAATAACGCTTTTGGCACTGAGCATTGCAGCCTCTCCTGCTTTTGCCAAGCTTGCAGACGAACAAGGTTTCAGTGGTGAAATCTCTATTAATACAGGGGTTACCTCTTCCACCTCAAACTTTAATACCGATGCTAATAGCACCATTTCGTCCATTAACCAGAAAGCCTCATCTGAAAGCTCATTTCTTGTCGCTCCTTTAGGCAGTATTGCTTACACCTTTGGCGAGAAATTGAATCACCAGGTATACACAGGTACCACTCGTGATGACGTAGCAACAGGTACTGTCGTGCTTGAGGTTGGTTATAAATACCAACTAGAGTCAGGCATGACCATCGACGCTTCACTTTTGCCGACTATCATGTCAGGTGAGACTTGGGCCGACCCGTACAACACCACTTCAGGTCGCACCAAAACGGATGAAACAGGCAATGCCTTTCGTGTGAAACTAAGTAGCATTGCGGGGTCTGCTTTCTCGTTAGACATGGCCTACGCCACCAAAGATGTGGAAGATGATCGGGTTAGAGAAGAATTACAGCGTGATGCCAATACTTTCTACCTGAAAGGTCAGTACCGTCAACCAATCAACCGCACCATGATGTTAGTACCATCATTGATTTACCAATCAAGTTCTGCCGATGGCAAAGCTGCCTCTTATGAACAGTTTGGCGGTGAAGTGAGTTTGTTTGGCGGTATGGGTCGTCACCAATACGCACTAACAGCGGGCTATAACCAACGCTCTTACGATGCAAGCAACCCTATCTACAGCAAGAAGCGCAGCGACGACAACATCAACCTATTTGCCGCGTATGAATATGATCAATTCATGGACTGGGAAAACTGGTCGTTTGTTTCGCTTGCGGGCTACGGCACCAGCGACTCGAACATTACCTTCTACGATGAATCACAATACATCGTCTCAGTTGGCTTGAACTACAAGTTCTAATCACTGCTTTCTAATAACCATTAGTTCATAACAACGAAAGCCTGCGTAAAAGCAGGCTTTCTTGTTTTTATACCAATCACAGTA
>NZ_JBFRVX010000440.1:0-233 GCF_041475345.1 Vibrio sp. 10N.222.48.A3
GTACCATCTCATTAATCAGGCTTGGATAGTGTCGGCAATCTTCTGGTCGGTCTAAGTAAATGCTGCATGTGTACTTGGCTTGAGGCTTGGTATCTTTCGTCGGAACCAGCTCCAGAAAAGGGCAGCGAGTTAAACGTTCACCAGATTCAGGGTCGAACCAGATCTCGCTTCCTCGAACATATTCAAAGATGTCTGGGTTGAACAACTCCCACAAATCGATCTCTTCTTGAGTC
>NZ_JBFRVX010000441.1:0-1693 GCF_041475345.1 Vibrio sp. 10N.222.48.A3
CACATAGGTACGAAGCCCATGTTGCTTTAACGTGTTCACCATTGCAGTGAAGTCTTGCGTATCACCAAGCTGATTATCGATCACACGATAATCTTGGGGTTGATAGCGCTGCCACCATTGGGTACCTGTATCTCGATCACAGCCTTTAGGCCCTCGTAACGACTTCATTGCCGGCGAGACTAAAACAGATTTATAACCCAACTCTTGAATCAGAGGGGCGTTCTTCATTACGTCAGCGTAGCACCAGTCAAAAGCATGCAATATAACATCTGTCGCTGGGGTGCTTAACATAGCTGAACTCTCCATGTTGTTCTCCTACCAAACTCGTTTACAGCTTTCTAGATAAATACAAAGGCTAAAAGGCAAAGCTGCATAAATTTCCTTAAGAATGGTATTTATTATATGAGTTACTCATTAAAACCCCTCCTCCTCCCACCGATTAGTCAAGGTGGATAGTTAAGGGCGTAGCGCCAATTATCGCATAACGTCCGGGATGAACACTCAGCCATAATGTTTTTAAATGCGCCCAAAAATGACAAAAAAGGAGCGTATCTACGCTCCTTTTATTCAATCTAACACATATCAATGACTAAGTTCGGTAAAGAACCTTCACTACGTGCCAGCCAAATTTTGTTTTTACCAGATGTGGTACAAGTGTCTCGCCAGAGAAACAAATCTTATCAAACTGAGGCACCATTTGACCTTTTTTGAACTCGCCTAGGTCGCCGCCCTTTTTACCTGATGGACAGGTTGAATGCTTCTTCGCTAGCGTTTGAAATTTAGCGCCCTTTTTAAGCTGCGTCATGATGTCTTCTGCTAATTCTTTATGCTTCACCAAAATATGAAGCGCTGCTGCTGTTCTTGCCATGATAATTCTCAGTTTGTTGCTGTCAGTTGATTTGCGATGATTACGTAGAATTCATCAACGTACTGACTGTTGTAATTCTGCTTACGGCTAACGACTTGTCGACAAAAGTCCATCAAACGCCTGCGTTTAGCGTGATTTTAACCCAAGAATCGTCATTCTTCACTCTATAACCGAAAACAACCCCCTTAAAGATCTTTAAAAACCGCATAGTGACTTGCTGCGAATGCCATTTCCCTTTAAATTAATCCTTATAGATTAAGCGCGTATTAAGTAGGAGCCACTTATGGCCAAACCGATAAGTAAAGCGAGTCAGTCACAGGGAATGCTGATGTTCAAGTTATCCCTCACTCAAAGTTTTGCGATAGGCACGCTTAAGGTCAGAGAAATCGTTCCTTTCCAGCCAATGACCCAAATCCCTTACTCTCATCACCACGTGATTGGTACCGTCACTATTCGCGAACTTACGGTTCCAGTTATTGATATGTCTGCGGCTATTGGGTTTCGACCGATCACACCGACTGAATACCAAGACTGTGTGCTCATCGTGACAGATTGCTTAAGAACCGTTGTAGCATTCTTGGTTCGTTCGATTGATAAAATCATTGAATGTGACTGGAAGAGTATTGAGTCGCCACCCGCAAGTGTAGGAACCAATGTGTTTGTTACCGGCATTACACGTTTTGAAGATCGTATCGTGCAGATGCTCGACGTAGAGTTATTACTTTCTAAGATTTACCCTGCTTATGAAAACGCACATATTCCGATGCTGACTGATGTCGAAAGAGAACGCCTAAAAGCGCTGAATATTCTACTGGTTGATGACTC
>NZ_JBFRVX010000442.1:0-7420 GCF_041475345.1 Vibrio sp. 10N.222.48.A3
GGCTAAAGTGGTTTTTAGCTAGTTAGATAGCGCAGAAATAGATACCACATAAATATTGTAGAACCTCGGAAGGGGAAATCCATGTTATTCGTTATATAGAAAGGGAGGTAGAGTGCTAAATCGTATTGCTAAGTTGTTAATGCATTTATTGGCTTCATCTATAACGGCTTTTTTTGCTGGGATTTTGAGTGTAATTCTAACGATGATGGGAGGCTTTCTAATAATTCCTGCTTTTCAAACTTGGTTTATCATGAAGTATCAAAGAGGGAATGTTTTTATATCAAGTATGATTGCGTTTGCCCCTTGGGTTGCCATTCATTTTTATGCAATCGATCAGCCTAAGCTCACTCAAGTGGTAATCAATCTAGCATGTCAGTCTGCAATTGCTGGGATTATTTTATACGGACTTAGATATCATGCATATCCGAAAGTTATGGATTATTGGTCAGGTAGATAACTTTGTATAACAAGTAATTAAGAGTGAACCCAATTCGAGTTACCACACTCCTAGTAGTGGGCTAACATGCTTCAAATTAGAATGTCGCGTGCTCAGGGACAAGGAGCTTATCCAAGCCCCTGAACAAGAAGACGATCAAAATGCCAATTCTCAGTAGCAGCAGGCTAGGCTCCAGTTTGATTTGAAGTTTCTTTTCCATGATATCCCTTGTGATGCACCAATGATGCGATGAATTAAATGTTTATCAAAGGATATCTATAGTCTTTGTGTTATATTTTTTTCAGTGCCTTATGTAGCAAGAAATGTCTGGTTTGTTTGTTTCTCAACTTTATCTGATTCAAAATCTTGCTGTTTGATCAAGCTAATGGCGAGACTTATTGGCATTGGTTTATAGAAGTAGAAGCCTTGGATGTAGTCGACGCCTAGTTTCGACAAGATCTTCAGTTGCGACTCGTACTCAACGCCTTCAACTATGACTTGCATGCCTAAGGTGCGTGATAGCTGAAGCATGGATTCTAATAGTGGGATACCAAAACTGGATTCGTCGGATATGTTTTTCACGAACACGCGATCAATCTTGAGAATACTGAACGGAAATTGCCTTACAAAGTCTAATCCTGCGTAGCCAGTACCAAAGTCATCTATGGCAATTCTTACACCAAGATCAGATAGCTTTTGCAAGTTGTCCTTAATTTTGACCATATCGGCATCAGAACACTCACCATCCTCTGTCACCTCGAAAACCACTTGCTTGAGAATCTCAGGGTGTCTTTTAAAGATGCTAATCACTTTATTCGTGAAGTTACTGTTGGATACAACGTTTCGGCTGATGTTGACGCTGATGTACTTTGATGCAAATACCTCTTGATTACTTTTCAATGTCGTTAACACTTCATGCAGCACGAAATAGGTCAGCTTCTCAATCAAGCCTAAACTTTCAGCCAATGGAATGAAGATAGCAGGGGAGACGTTACCTTCAATTGGATCGTTCCATCTTAATAATGACTCACAGCCTACGATCTTATTGGTGCTTTGATTAACGATAGGTTGCATGTGAACATGTAGGTGTTTGTTTTTCAGAGCACTGGATAGCGAATATTCTAAGCTACGTTGGCTCTGTTTTTTATGCTTGAGGGAAAGGCGAATAATGGTCGTAATTCCCGCCATAAGAAAGCCAAACCATAAGTGACTCAGCATGAAGTTAATATAATACTGATAACCAATATATGAGGTGACGGTGAATGGGTAGATGTCTGACTGTATCCGTACCGTCGCGTTGTATGAGCCGAGGTCGGTAGGGTGAATGTCTCTTTTGATCACCTCAACTTTAGAGTTAATGCCATGGCTACTCAAATTAGCTTCTACAAGCTCAAAGATGAAGTGCGGAGGAATCATCAGGCTCACTCCCGAGCCTTCCTTAGTCGAGAATATCAGCATGATGGATTGCACCTTAGTAATCGCTGAGTTTGAATACGATAAGGTGGTTAAATTTGGGGCTTCATTGAGCCGCTGCCTGATGGTGTTGTATAGGCGAAATGAAACTTCACCATCAGTGGTTGAACAGTAAAATCGGTTCTCTTTGTCGAACACCGCGGCTTCTTTCACCCAATCAGCTTCAAAAACGTTTTGTCGAAGTTGTCTAACAATCGTGTCGCAAGGCTGATCTGGGGTAATTTCAGATAAAAAACGGTCGAACCTTGATTGAATCCCTTCTAACCTCGTTTCTACTAACCTTGATGTGTCTTCGGTTAACGTTTGGTAATGAGAAGGTGTCAAAGGAATGAGCAATGCCATGAAAAAAAAGAAAGAAATGGCAAAGAAGAACGAAGTTTTGGCAAAATGCTGGTACTTGATATCCATATTAAGAGAAGCGTGACCGATTGGTGTGTGCATGCAACTTAATTTATAAATTTAACGATAATAACGCAAGCTTATGCATAAATAGTGTGAACAAAAGTCTGAGTTATTGATATAAATAGCGTAACGCATGGTCGCACTATAGAAATCAGGATGTTAGATATGCTTCCAAGGTTAAGAGTGTCGTTTTTTTGTTCAGTACTTTTGCGTTTTTTGATGAAGCGGATTGTTACCGGTTTTTATCATCAAATTGAAAACTGTAATTTTTGAAATAATGCGAGTGAGTGGATTTGAGCGTAATGATTAAAAATATGATTTGGATGTTGGTGCGTGTGTTTATCGCGTTTCTGATGATTGCTCCTACCTACGCGATCTTTATCTTGTCTAATTCCGCAACACCACGTCTTTTTGAGACCAAACCAGAAGTGTTAGCTTGGCTTTCGTGCTTTCTTCTTGTGATTGGTTATGTATTGATTAGGTTTTCTAGAACGAGGTATGTGGGAAAATTATTATCGCTTGGTGTATTGGGGGCGGTAGTGTTAATCATGTATGTCGATGAGCGTTATCGGATTTTTGAAGTCAGTGTTCACGCATGGAGCTTATTTTTAGCCGCTCTGTATTTGATTATGCTCTTGTATTTCATTTTCCCGGTTAAGCAACTTAAGCCGCTACTGAGTTTAGTGCCTGTCGCAGGCGTGTCATGGTTTTTAGTTTGGGCCTTAGTGGGCCCAATAAGCTTAACATATGAGTTGATTAGCAGTAAAACAACAATTTCAATTGTGAACTATCAAAAGGTAGTCGACTTGCTACCTGAGTTGTACCTAGATGGTTTCCAGTCAGGTTTGTTTTCCATGCTTCTTGTTCTGTGGTTGTATGCTCTTGTGGTTTTTGGACATAATCCTAAACGCAGTTATCAACAATTGGCGTCTTATGTCGTTAAGATTCGTAATGCTTGGCATTAATAGGGCGCATATATGTGCTTTTGAATTAGGGGATAAATAATGAAAAAGGCTTTAACGGTCGTGTTATTAACGTGTTTACCTTTGCTTGCATCAGCATCCGATGATGTTGTCGATTGCGAGAATGCAATGAATACCATAGAGATCAATCACTGTGCGTCGATTGAGTTGGATACTGCACAAGTGGAGCTTGATCAATACCTTGAAGCGAGCTTTGAACACAATGCTTATGATGCGGAGTTGGTTAGCTCAATCAAGATGGCTCAAGACAGTTGGCAAGCTTACATGACGGCACATTGTGACTCGGTGTATACCCAATGGCGTGATGGTTCAATTCGAGGTCTTATGGCGCTTTCTTGCAAAACTAAGCTGACTAAACAAAGAACGCATGAGGTGTGGGAAAACTTCTTAACCTACATGGACAGCACACCACCAGTTTTGCCAGAGCCCAAGCTGATGAAGTATATGAACTGAGTGCTTATGAGAGTGTGCGCTTGCTTCAACCATTGGCGCTCGAGTCAGCAAGCGATGGGGGATTATCTTACCCTGTCGTTCTTAGTCTCAAGTTTGAAGTGTTACCGAGTAAGGATTCGATTTTGAATAGTGTCAGCGTCACTCTTGTCCAGCTTGAAGTTGAATACAAAAATAAACAAATGAACATCTCGCGAGTCTCTGAGCTTTTGGAAGCTGAGACGGCAGTGGGTGATATCACGTTGCTGCCTGAACTGTTCTCTACTGGATATATCTTTAACGATGCCGCAGAAATTCATGAACTGTGTGAAGACTTCAATAACAGCCCGACCATTGATTCATTAACTGCGCTTGCCACGAAACATCAGACGTTAATCGTTGCGGGTGTCGCTGAGGAAGATAATGGTCAGTATTACAATAGCGTTGTGGTGGTTGATGGTTCAGGTTTGCGTCATAAATACAGAAAAGTCAGTCAAACGAAATTCGACAAAGAGTACTTTTCTAGAGGAAATGAACTTCTTACTTTTGAATACAAAGGCTTGAAGTTCGGTGTCGCGATTTGCTTTGATATATGGTTCCCGGAGATCATGAGACCGTATCAGTCGGTAGACGTTATTCTCCATCCTGCGAATTTTGGTGGTCATCATAGCTTTGCCATTGCACAAGCAAGAGCGTTAGAAGAAGTGTGTCATATCGTGACCTGTAATCGCGTCGGGCAAGATGTGGTTGATGCCTTTACCGCGACATATTGTGGCGGCAGTAGAACCTATTCACCGAAGGGAGACTTAATGCTTCAACTCAGTGAGCATCAGTCTGTTGAAACGATTAATATTCAAGACTTGTCTATTGCGCCTCAATACAATGGTGTTGATGTGTTAGATGAAATACAACAGATAGCGTCTGCGTTGAATCGTTAACAAGACAAGTAAACGCAATAGAATCGAAAAGGGCAAGGTTAGATAACCTTGCCCTTTGTGATTTAGTCTGTGGAGGGCTGAGCCCTAAATCGCTTTTACGCTGCTTCGCTCTACAAGAGTCGGTTCTAGTTCAACGACTTGCGGGTAGGCGTCTGGCGTTTGTAGTCGGCTTAACAGGGTATCGACCGCCGCTTTACCTAAACGGTGCTTTGGCTGGTGGATTGTGCTTAAAGCGGGTGTCATGTACTTAGATAAGTGGATGTCATCGTAGCCAATGATAGACAGGTCATTTGGAATCAATGTGCCATCTTGAGCTGCCGCATGAATCACACCCATCGCCATCATGTCATTACTGACGAACAAGGCCGAAGGCATTTGACCACGAGCTTTCAATGTTTGGTAAGAATCAAAGCCACCATCACATTCGAAGTTTGATTCAACAATCCACTTAGGGTTGATCTCTAAATTCGCTTCTTCCATTGCTTGTTTATAGCCTTGATAACGAGAAGAGGCTTGGTTGCGATGCAGTGGGCCAGTAATACAGCCAATATCCGAGTGACCATTATCGATCAGGTGTTTGGTTGCCATGTAGCCACCTTGATGCGAGTTGTCTTGGATTTTATCACTTGCGAACAGCATTGGACCCCAGTCCATTACCACGACAGGTAACTCTGGGTAGCGCTCGAACACATCGATATGTTGACCTTCAAGCGTTGAACACATCAGCATCAAGCCATCAACACGCTTTTGCAGCAAGGTGTCGATCGAGGATTTCATGCGTTCGCTATCGCCTTCTGTATTACACAAGATAAGGTTGTAGCCTTTCTCATAACAACGACGTTCAACACCTTTCACTACTTCACCAAAGAATGGGTTGGTAGAGGTGGTAACCAGCATGCCCAAGGTTTTGGTTTGCTTCATTTTTAAGCTGCGAGCTAATGCAGACGGCGCGTAGTTGAGTTCTTTGGCCGCACTGTTAACACGCTCAGCAATCTCTTCACTGACAAAACGTGATTTGTTCATCACATGGCTCACGGTAGACGTTGAAACCTTTGCAACCCGAGCGATGTCTTTCATTGTTGCCATATAAAATCCTTGTGGGAATCACTTTTCCACGTTGGGCGATATTCTGCCTGAAAACAGGGGCTTATGCTTGATATTTGTTGTTACCGAATTTGAAGGCTTACATCCGTTAACTACGGTTTAGCTCAAGAGTTAACCCTTCAAATAGGTATCAAGCTAAGCAGACAGTTGCTCTGCCAAAAACGCATCGGTTTCAGCACGGCTTGGAATCGACGTTTGAGCGCCAAAGCGAGTCACTGAAATGGCAGCGGCAGCGTGAGCAAACTTGATCGCACGTTCTAATGGCATGTCTTCAAGTAAGCCTGTGACTAATGCGCCATTGAAAGTATCACCAGCAGCGGTTGTGTCCGTTGCTTCAACGCGGAAGCCTGCGATTAATTCACCTTCGCTAGCTTCATTACCTTGACCACGATGACTAACCCAAACGCCTTTTGCGCCTAGCGTGATCATTACCGTTTCGATGCCTTTCGCGTGCAGAGCCAAAGCTGCCTGATGAGCAGATGCATTGTCCGTCACGGTAATGCCCGTCAGCACTTCTGCTTCTGTTTCGTTGGGTGTAATCACATCAACACAAGCAAGCAATGAATCTGATAATGGACGAGCAGGAGCCGGATTAAGAATCACTTGAGTGCCGCTCTCTTTTGCTACTTTTGCTGCGTATTCAATACCTTCAATCGGAGTTTCAAGCTGAGTCAGCAGGTATTTAGCACTGCGAATCTTCTCTAGGTGCGGTTCAATTTGGTCGTAAGTCAGCTTGTTGTTGGCTTCAGCAGAAAGACAAATGCTGTTTTCACCCGTTGCGGATACTTGAATCATTGCAATGCCTGTCGGCGTGTTGTCTGCCACGATCACGCCGTCGATGTTGATGCCATCTTTAGCGAAGTCTTGACGAATATTGATGCCAAATGGGTCGTCACCGACACAGGCAATAAAGCCAATGTCTGCGTTTAATCTTGCTGCAGCGACCGCTTGGTTTGCGCCTTTGCCGCCAGGGATGACCTGATAGTTACCGCCAATCAAGGTTTCACCCGGACGAGGGAACGAAGGAACTTGCAGTACGTGGTCAGCGTTAACGCTACCTAAAACAATCAGTTGAGTCATGATACGAGCCTTATGATATATCGTATTTGAAAATGCATGGGTCTTTCTCATTACGTAAATTCTTGTTGCGTTAACTGCTCGCCTTGTTAGACGGCTTATGAGAAACAGCGATGCACTGTCTGGGTTGGTTTAATAAGGCAGGGATAGGGGAATCCCTGCCTATGTGTCGCTCTATTTTTTTCTTTATTTAATCGATATTGGATTCAATTACTTAGCGATGATTTTTAGAGGTACAGGTACGTACTCGTCTACTGTCTCGCCTTTCAGTACTTTGTCTGCCATTTCAACACCTAAAGAACCGATTAGATCAGGCTGTTGTGCAACCGTTGCGCCAAGTAGGCCACGGTTAACAGCAGCGATGCCGTCTTCAGTGCCATCAAAGCCAACGATCATTACGTCTTTACCTGAAGCTTGAACTGCGCGAAGTGCACCTAGTGCCATTTCATCGTTTTGAGCGAATACTGCTTGTACGTCTGGGTTAGCTGCAAGCAAGTTTTCCATTACGTTCAGGCCTTTAGTACGGTCGAAATCAGCAGGTTGGCTTGCTAAAAGCTCTAGATCGCTGCCGTTTACTG
>NZ_JBFRVX010000443.1:0-3067 GCF_041475345.1 Vibrio sp. 10N.222.48.A3
GGTATGGTGTCCTAATGTTTGATTCAAATAGAAGGTCTAAGTACTTTTGCAGTATACGATTACATCACATCGCAGCCGATTTCATTGGCAATATCTCGGAGCTGCTGTTCGTTGTCTAATTTAATCGACCACTTGCATTCAGAACCATTGGCTGAAATGACATTTGCCCCTTTTCCTATCAGTTGGATTGCATCAACTTGAGCTTGTAGCGTGACTCTGTGCTCACCATCCAAACGAACGACCAGCTCATGTGCGGTTGCGATGATTTTCCCACTTTTAAACGTTATGACCATGGATTTCTCGGACTATTTTAAATACAGATTACTTCTTATAAATACAAACACAGCTAACTAATGCTTAGCCTATTATCGCTTATGTTTCTTCACAGCAATAGTTAAACGACTTGTACAGACTAAGCGTTGACGCTCATCCGTGATGTTTATCTGCCATACTTGGGTAGACACACCTAAGTGAATAGGCTCAGCAGTACCGACAACATGGCCATCGCGCATTGATCTAACGTGGTTTGCGTTGATATCTAGCCCAACGCAATAGTAGCCTTCTGGAACGCAAAAATTAGCAGCCAATGAGCCAAGCGTTTCTGCTAACACAACCGATGCGCCGCCATGGAGCATACCTAAAGGTTGGTGGGTAAAATGACAAACCGGCATGGTTGCCACCAAAGAGTTGTCGTTGACCTCGGTGTATACAATATTGAGGTGTTCAATTAAGGTATTTTTTGAGGTCGCGTTGAAGATCTCTAGGTCAACGGGCTTTTTCCAAATACTCATGTAGGTTCCTTAATTATTGGCTTTGTTATCGCGTGTGCAGTTTTATCATCGTTAATAGGTTGATAAAACCAATAACGTTAGCATTATTGCTGGGATTATTACCGAAATAGTTATCTTACTGCTACTAGCTATTACACAAGTTGATGTTAACATGCATAAAAACCGAATACACGGAGGATATTGTATGACGTCATGGATGAAGTTTGCCTCGCTTCTTACACTCGCTGGGCTAAGTGCATGCAGCGCTTCCCCAACAGGCAGAAACCAATTACTGCTTTTTTCAGATAAAGATATGTCTCAGCTTGGAGCACAGTCTTTTGAACAAATGAAGAAAGAACAACCCATCAGCAAAGATGCAAAAACGAACGCTTATGTACAGTGCGTCGCAAACAGCATCACGCAATACATTCCTAAACAAGGTTTTAGTGAATGGGAAGTTGTTGTCTTTGACAGTGACCAAGTAAACGCATTCGCCCTACCAGGTGGAAAAATTGGCGTATATACCGGGTTGCTTAAGGTAGCGGTTAATCAAGACCAACTCGCGACAGTTATCGGGCACGAAGTGGCGCACGTTTTAGCAGACCACAGTAACGAGCGCCTATCTCAGTCTCAAATCGCTAACACTGGTTTATCGGTTACTAGCATCGCATTAGGCACATCAGAATACAGCCAATATCAAGGTATGACGATGGCTGCTTTAGGTTTAGGCGTTCAGTATGGCGTTATTCTACCGTATGGGCGAACTCAAGAATCTGAAGCCGATGTTGTTGGCCTAGAGTATATGGCTAGAGCTGGATTCGATCCTAACCAAAGTGTCGACTTATGGCAAAACATGGCGAAGGCATCGGGTGGTAATCAGCCCCCAGAACTGCTTTCTACACACCCTTCGCACAGTACGCGTATCAAAGATCTGCAAGCGACGATCAAAACGCTTCCCCAATCGGGTTCTCCAAGACCAAATTGCAAAACGTAATTTTACATTTGTTTAGACGCTAAACTTCGAATACAAAAATGCCCTATCCATATTGGCTAGGGCACTTTTTTGTTTTGGTTCTTGTTAAGTACCAAGAATTTGCAATGGTAGGCTTAATAGTTGATCACCAGTAGATGCAAAATACCAGATAACACCAATCAAACTACTCACTAAACCCACATACCAAACAAACGACACGACTTGACCGTATTTGTCTAATGGTAACAAGTGACTGTGGTGACGCCCTTTCCATTCGAACAGTATTTCCACACTACCCATAAACAATAAGAAACCAAACAAGGTCAGATTCAACTGATAACTCAGTACCACACCAGCAACAGCGGCTGCGATACACAATACAATACCAAGCACGCTGTTCATTGAGAAACTGATACTTTTCAGTACATGTCCGCCATCGAGAGGCAAAATTGGCAATAGATTAAACAAGTTCAATAGCGCGTTGAATACTGCAAGCCCAGCAAAGAACATCTCGCCAGTGATCAAGTACAACACGGTAAACACCAAAGACAATATCAATCCGAACAATGGCCCCATGATTGAGATAACTACGTCTTGCCAGCGCGTATTGATCTTCTCATCGGATAACGCTAAACCACCAAGGAACGGTATCAAATAGATGCCTTTGGTCTTCATGCCAAAGTATTTCATCGCTCTAATATGGCCGTATTCATGGAACATAAGGCAAGCGATTAGAGCTAAAGCAAATTGAATTGAAAACAGCCATGAATACGCAGCCAAGCTCGCTGAGGCAAGTACGACTTTGATTAGCTTGGCACTTTTTAATGCTTTCATACCAAGCGACACTAATCCAATTAAGCTAAAACGCTTCTCAGGTTTAGGTGCTACAACGGGAGTTTGTTGCTCGATGTCTTTAGTGTCGCGGTTACCTTCGGCAATCGTTTGACCATTGACGGAGGCTTTGTAGTACATCTCAAATGGCTGCCATTGAACTGACGCTTTGACGTGACACTGCAACGTATCTTCGCCAGATTGCAACATGAATGAGTGAGTTCGAGCATTATCTTGCTCTGAGGTCGCATCCAGTTGAGACACAAGTGTATTATCCCAGAACAGCTGTTGCCAACCAGCCATTGAACCTTCTAAACGAAGCGGTTTTCCAAGAAACTCTATCGCGAGTAATTCCAAACTTAAATTCCAATTTAATGCCATCGTAAATGAAACCGTATTATGCCGATTTAGCGATTAACGGTAAACACAAACGAAGTTGTTACATATTTAAGCAATTGAACACTATTTATTCCGATAATGCGCATAAACATTC
>NZ_JBFRVX010000444.1:0-5872 GCF_041475345.1 Vibrio sp. 10N.222.48.A3
GGGGGGAATGTATTTGTCTATTGGAATGTAAATATATAGAGGGTCTGTTGAAGGAAATAGAGAATTAATCGTATCGACCGTAGTCGGTAAGCATTTTCTTAAGCATGCTATTAACGTCTTTGGTCTTTTTATTTCTTTTAGTTAGTTGGCTAAGAGAAGTCGGTTTTGGCGAGGTAACATTTTCACCATCTATTTCTTCGGTTTTATCTTTCATTTTCTGTACGGCAGGCAATAACATTCTAATTTCTTCATTATTGATATTGGTCAGAACCACAATATTTTCAGATTCAACTTGGGTAATAGTTAATATGCCATGCTTAACGGATTCAACCTTTTCACCAATCATAATTGATTCAGGTGCGACAGAGCGATCGGTTAACTGACCTGTACGTAATTTCGCCGCACTGATAGCGCGGATATTTCCGGTGTTTTCAAACGCAACAATAACAGTATAGGTGTTATAATACTCAACTACTGTCACATAGCCGTGTCTATTTGTTTTGAATCTAGCTCCATTGTTCATGTCGTGCGGAGCTTCCATTTTCTTCACGTGTTTCCTCTCTTAGTCTCAATGGCTGTTATATCTAATCAGCTCTTCTCGTTTTATAGATAATGAATGGGGGAGATAATGCAAAGTATATACGCATCTAAACTTAAGATGAATCTTGAAGTCATAGTAAATGAGGGAGAACACAGAAAAGTGGTAATAATCACACAGAATTAACCGAGAGGTTACGCTCATACGCTTAAGGACTTAACATTCCAAATTCAACCTTATACAGATTGTTTACAGTTTTTGAAGAACGAAAATGACGATAAACACTGCGTTTTGTTTAATCCTTGACCGCGCGATCGTTTGCGTTGAAAAATGTGATGAAAGTCTCACTTAACTGTTTATACTTCTTTTCCGGTTTTAAGCCGGTGCTTAGCCAATACAAGCCGTCACATGGATATGTGAATGACCCCACGGACCGGACCAGCTACGTTCCACTGCTTGTATAAGGTGATTTTTACATGAACAACTCGTTGTTACATTCGCTAACCCTGTTAGCTCCTTCATCGCGTAGCGTTTTGCTTGCGGTTCTTTGTCCTATTCCTTTGATGTCATTCGTTTGGCTCATGTTCACTCTTTAAGGATTACTAGGACACATTATGAATATTCTATTTGGTTTTGTCGGTGTTCTTGCACTGATTGCTTGTGCGTACCTGCTATCTGAAAGTCGTTCTTCGATTAACTGGAAAACAGTCTCTCGTGCACTATTACTTCAAATCGGCTTCGCGGCTTTGGTGTTATATTTCCCGTGGGGACAATTGGCGCTAACGAGCCTAAGTAATGGCGTTTCTAGCCTGCTTGGTTTTGCAGACGCTGGTATCGCATTCCTTTTCGGCGACCTTGCAACTGAAGGTTTCATTTTCGCGATACGCGTACTTCCAATCATTATCTTCTTCAGTGCTCTGATTTCGGCACTTTACTACCTCGGTATCATGCAAAAAGTGATTCAAATCTTGGGCGGAGCGGTGCAAAAACTGCTGGGCACCAGTAAAGCTGAATCCTTGGTAGCGACAGGTAATATCTTTCTTTCTCAGGGTGAGTCTCCTCTTCTTATTCGTCCGTTTTTAAAGTCTATGACTCGTTCGGAACTGTTTGCTGTAATGGCAGGTGGTATGGCGTCGGTAGCGGGTAGTGTGCTTGGTGGTTATGCTGGTTTAGGTGTTGAACTTAAATACCTTATCGCAGCAAGTTTCATGGCAGCTCCGGGTAGTCTGTTAATGGCGAAGATCATCGTTCCTGAGCGCAGCACACCAAGTGACTACGACCATATCGAACTCGATAAAGCTGACCAAAGCAACGTGATCGATGCACTGGCAAGCGGCGCGATGAACGGTATGAAAGTCGCGGTGGCTGTCGGTACTATGTTGATTGCATTCGTGAGTGTAATTGCGATGGTGAACACTGGCCTAGAAAGCTTAGGTGAGACGTTCGGTTTTGCGGGTATTACGCTGCAAGCTATCTTCGGTTACTTGTTCTCGCCTTTAGCATGGCTGATTGGTATCCCGAGTGATGAAGTCTTAATGGCGGGTTCTTACATTGGTCAGAAGATCGTAATGAACGAGTTTGTTGCTTTCATCGATTTCGTTGAGAACAAAGCGCTGTTATCTGAACATAGCCAAGTCATCGTGACGTTTGCTCTATGTGGCTTTGCTAACATTGGCTCTATCGCTATTCAGCTAGGTTCGATCGGTGTTATGGCACCAGAGCGTCGTGCTGAAGTGGCAAACTTAGGCTTGAAAGCAGTCGCTGCTGGTACGCTTGCAAACCTAATGAGTGCGTGTTTAGCGGGTATCTTCATCCTGCTTTAAGCGAGATTCAGTTCAAGCGCCTAAATTCAGTTGAAGCGGGCACCTTTCTTGCGGATTTAACGTGAGAAGGGTGTCCGCTTTTTTGTGCCTGCTCGTTAAGTTGATTCAGATTTTGAACCACCACTTTTATTGCTATGCGGTGTATAAGGCTCACTCGGAAGAGTAATAGAGCAGGCCTGTTTTATCCGATATACTTGAATATCATTAGGTTGCGATTAATAGCATTCGGCTTCAATTAAGAAAATCCGGTTTCTATTAAGAACACTCGGCTCCGAATAAGAATATTCCGTTCCGACTAAGAATACGGCAACCAAGCTCAAATTTATCAAGGGTCTCTCTATGAACATGCGCGTTCTCATCGGTCTTATTGCTACCTTCATTGGCTTGTTTGCGATGATTTATCTTATTGCTGGTGGTACTCAGTTTCCTATCTATCAGTGGCCGCAAGAAGCGTATCTCGGTTTGGTGTTTAGCGTAGTATGGGGCACTGGCGTCGCTGCATCGGTGGCTTATGTCTTCTCAGCTTTGGTGTTTGTGACTGTCGCCGTGGTTTGCTATGCGATCGGTTATAAAAGCGGTGGGCTCTTTTCTTCAAATTCCGACGTCTAAGTTTATTGAGGCGTACTTATGTTCATTGAAGTGAGATTTGTTTGAATGCACTGGCTCGATCGTTGGAAAGTGTATCGCTATCATCGCAAACAGGCTAACCGAGCGAATGGCGATAAGGCTAAAGCTTTAGGGTGGACTAGCGAAGAGAGCCAATTATGTCGCTTTGAAGTGATTGCTCGTTCGGCTGACTTTGAAAAGAAGAGTATTTTAGATTTGGGTTGTGGCTATGGCGAGCTGTTTGAGTTGCTCGCCAGCATCTATCGCATTCAATCTTACACCGGCGTTGACCAACACGCAGGCTTTTTAAAGAAGGCGAAACAGAGCTATACAGAAGATCGTTGTCGGTTTTTGTCGGGTGATATGAGCCAAATGAGCCTTGAGGTACACGATGTAGTTATCGCCAGTGGCTCATTGAATTACATCTCTCGCGACTCGGATTATCTGACTAACATGATTACTCGTATGTTTGGACTAGCGAATCAGACGGTGATTTTTAATCTGCTCAATTCAAGCCAATATCCTTCACGTAATACCTTGATGAGTTATCACCCTCAAGGCGTATATCGATTCTGTAAAACACTCTGTGATGATGTTTCCTTGATAGAAGGTTACGCTGAAGGGGATTTCACGATAGTGATGAACAAAGTCGTATCCTGAGCCTGAATGAAGTGTTGGTGTGGTAAGAGTTAAAAAAGCCGCAGACCTTGAGAGGTTTGCGGCTTTTTGGGTTCTAAAATCAACTTAAGTATTATGGCTAGTGCTTCAGCGGTTGATTTTCAACTAGTCCGTAAGGGATGTTAGTAAATACTTTAGGGTTACCTTCATAAGTCGGTGCTTCGTTCACTTGCTGCCAATCGAGTAGCATGATAGCGAGTACGTTGCGGTGCTCTCCATACTTGAGATCAAAATCACCGGTGACCGAAGGGATCATGCCTTTTGTCTTATCGATAGATGCCTGGATTGCAAGCCTAGTTTTCTCTACAACCGGGTCATTCTCTAGACCGGCTAGTAAGAAAGTCAACCCAACCTCAGCAATCACATCCTCTTTAGCTCGTAGCAGGATCGTATCGATGTTTTCTCTGAAGTAATCGTAGACCCATTGGTGTTCTTGCTCGCTTACTTGGTGCTGGTAATACTCAGAATCTCCAAAGATCACATGTGTCATACCATAGATCTTATTGCCGTATTGCTGGCTTGAAAGCTTCTTGTCGTTATCGTCTGGGTAGGCTTTTTTGAAGGTATCGACAAATTCATCAACGACATCTTGTTCACCTAATTGGCGTAGCCAGTAAACTTGATTAGCGAGTTGGGCTGCCCACGCTTTCACCATATCTTCATTGGTCACGTATCGTGAAAAGTCATAACGACGAATAATCTCGCGCAGTTTGACATCGTTCTTGTGTTCTAAACCGTACTCATTGGCGCGCGCCATAGAGCCGAGAAGGTCAACACCAAGATATAGATATTCTGGCATGTGCTTGGTGATGTTGTAGCGTCGAACACTGCGTTCATCGCTATCGCCAACATAGGAAGCAACACGCTTTTCTGAGTACAGTACGATTTGTTCCATGGTGTGAACATCATTCGACAAGCGGCTGAGCTTACTTGCGACACGTGCCATGTCACTCCATACCGCGGCAGAATATTTGTCGTCTAATGTTTGTCGATACATACGCAAACCATAGTGACCCTCTTTGAATGCAGGCAGAGTGTAAAGTTGGCTTTCGTAGGTTGTGCGAATCAGATCGGCGGATTGTTTAAAAGATTGCTCTCGAGAGTCGAGAACACCAGCTTGTGATTGAACATTTGGTACGATTGTTGCGTGTATGTTAACGGGCTCTTGTATAGTAACAGTCTGTTGTGTGTCAAAAGCCGTTAGCGTATCTGAAGTAGCTTGTGCGTGAACAGCAACCGCAACTGAGATTGATAACAATGTGCACAGAGTTAGCGTTTTTAGCTTCATGTTCGTAAGGTACCAAGCTGATTAATTGTGAATATAAAATAACACTCATGAATCTTTCAATGTAAGGTTTTGGTCAATACATTGTAATCTTTAATAAGATTGATTCGATATTTGGTTCAGTAATCAATGTGTCTAATGGACTTTAAGTGATGAATGACTCAATAATGAAATGAGCACTAGGCTAAGTGTATGTATTTAAATAGCTTAACGGCATACTTAAAGAGTTAGTCTGATATGAGCAAATTTAAGAACAAAAAGGTTTAGGGGGTCTGAATGCCAAGTGGTTCTAGCAAGCAATGGCCTGCCAAATTATTATCTTTACTGTTTTTTTTAGTGGTAATGAGTGCTATCGAGTTTTTTCACTCTAAAGAGTTATCCTACCTGAAAGATGAATCCTACTCTGAGGCAAAAAAGCAGCTATCGATCATTCGTTCTCGAATAGAAGCCGCGATCGTGTCAGATATGTATATCCTCAATAATTTTTCGACCTTAGTGACCATAAACCCTGATGGTGAGGTGAAAAATTGGGACAAGATTGCTGAAAGTATTATTAAAGATGGTTTCCATATTCGTCTTATTGGGCTAGCCAAAGACGACATTCTAAACTTTGTTTACCCTATGGAAGGCAATGAGCAGATTCTCGGTATTAATTATCGTGATTATCCAGACCAATGGGAGTCTGTTGAGATAGCCCGTAATCTTGGCAACACCTTTATTGCCGGCCCTTTTGAGTTGTTTCAAGGCGGGCAAGCCCTCATTACGCGCACTCCGATCTTTCGAGACCCGCCTTTTAACGAAGACTATTGGGGTGTATCCAGTGCCGTTATTAGTTTAGATGAGCTGTTTGACGATGTCGGAATCGGCAAGATCGAGAACAAGTATGAACTCGCGATTCGTGGTGCAAACAGTTCAGGTAAAGATGGTGCAGTCTTTTATGGC
>NZ_JBFRVX010000445.1:0-477 GCF_041475345.1 Vibrio sp. 10N.222.48.A3
ACGCCATGTCACTCAGCCACTTCTCAGAACACTCATTTTTCCCAATGGAAAACACCATCCAAAATTATGCATGGGGGAGTATTTCTTCGATACGTGAACTGTTTGGCTTTAAGAATGAGTCACAAGAGCCGCAAGCGGAAGTTTGGATGGGAGCGCATCCAAAAGGTTGCTCAATGGTTAAGCTTGACCAACATTTGGTGCCTCTCTCTGAGCTGATTAACAAGAATAAACCCGCTTATTTATCTACTGATATTGCGCAGGAGTTCGGTGAACTGCCGTTCTTGTTTAAGATCTTGGCAGCAGAAAAAGCGCTATCGGTCCAGGTCCACCCAAACAAGCACCAAGCCGAGTTAGGCTTTGCGAGAGAGGAGCAAGCAGGAATCCCTCTGACTGCAGGGCATCGTAATTATAAAGACTCTAACCATAAACCTGAATTGGTTTACGCGATCACTGAGTACCAAGCGATGAATGGCTTTC
>NZ_JBFRVX010000446.1:0-1082 GCF_041475345.1 Vibrio sp. 10N.222.48.A3
TTGAGTATTGATTTGGATCAATGAAACTCTCACGCTGATAAAGATCAATCCAATATTCTTACGTTAGTTCTCCATTTAGAAAAAAACCAAGAAAACTAATAACATACCCATTAATTGGTTGAATTTATTGGAAGCGTTGTAGGGTAAGGGCTAGGTCAATACCTAAGCATAAATAAAGAAGAAACTAAAAAAACACACCTCACCTACATTCTTCAAGCACAAAAAAACCTCAACCTAACGGGTTGAGGTTTTTTTGTCGTTTAAAACACGAAACTACAGTGCCTTCGTATCAACAAATCAAAAGTGAACTACCCGAATACAGCTACTTCGCTAATTAAACGCCCTAGCCACTCGGCCGTTGCTGCTCAATTCGTAGTGACCAATATAGGCTGGGATAAATACCGATTGCCCTTTGGTGAGGGTTAAGTGCTCGCCTTTCTGACTCATTAGCACTAGGTCATCATCTATTGCCATTAAAATTTCAGCGCCACTTGTGATAACTTCTTCTTGATGAGGACGATGAAAGATATTGAAATTGAAGTCACTGACCGGGATATCATAACAATCACATTTACCCAGTTTTGATGGCTCTAACAACAAGCCTTCGAACGGAATTGGCGTGAATTTTGTGCAGGCGACTAACTCAGCGACATCAATGTGTTTTGGCGTTAAACCTGCTCGTAGCACGTTGTCTGAATTTGCCATAATCTCAAGCCCGGTACCTTTAATGTAAGCGTGCGGAGTGTTCGCATTCAAATACATCGCTTCACCTGGCTTTAGTGTGATCAAGTTAAGCAGCAGAACACAAAACAGACCGATATCGTTCGGGTACTGATGGCTAAGTTCAATGATCAATGCAAATTCTGTTTGATCTTGGTGAGCCTCTGCGTAAGTCAGAAGTTGCTCTAGCGCTTGATGTTTACATTGGTCATTAAGCGTTAATAGATCACGGAAAAACGCTTCTAAACCTAGAGAGTCAAGGTGGGTCCCAAACTCTTCAATCAAGCCAGCGAGCACGCTAGAGTCTAATCTTCTGAACAAACCTAATATTTCATTAAATTCTCGAAAGCCATTCATCGCTT
>NZ_JBFRVX010000447.1:0-402 GCF_041475345.1 Vibrio sp. 10N.222.48.A3
AGTTAAATCAGAGATGATTAAATTGATCGATAGAACCCGTGTTGAAGACGGTTGTATAAACTACGACTTACACCAAGATAACAGTAACCCTGCTCACTTCGTTTTTCATGAGAACTGGGAGTCTGAAGCTCACCTAGAGAAACACTTAGCGAGCCAACACATCGCTGAGTACATGGCTGCGACTGAAGGTTGTATTGAAACCTTTGTGCTTAATAAAATGACGCACATTGCCTAACCAGTCACTCAGTACTGATTCAATAGAAAACCCTGCTCTGATCGCAGGGTTTTTCGTTTCTACAAGCTTATATCCGCTCATTCTAATAATGAAAAAACCCGCCAGAGTAGCGGGTATGGTCAATAATCATGACTGTCAAAGACAGATAGATAATACCAATCGTAGTA
>NZ_JBFRVX010000447.1:1158-9084 GCF_041475345.1 Vibrio sp. 10N.222.48.A3
ATCGTAGTAAATAACTGTCAGCCTAGCTGGTTCAAAAACTTGATAACTGCGTTAGAATTTTTGATTGTAGAATAACTACTTATCGAAAAATTCTGCCTTGTTCTCCAGTCTTTTTCCTGCGCTATTTCTGATCACTTACTTACTGTGATTGGTATAACAACCATCAATCCAATATTGAGTGCCTCTTTACAGTGGCACTCTGACATTTCTTTTGCTGATCGCTAGCACGGGGGCACTAGTTAAAAGCACGAGCCAAAATGCCATTCCCTTGATATTGGTAAACACTTGAATTACTACTTACAAAGACCGATTCTCCGGGTTTAAGAGAAACTGACCGTCCTTCTGAAGTGACGGTCGCCTCTCCTTCCACACAGAACAAGATCTCCGCGCTACGTAAATACTGTGACTTGCTCTCATCAGTCGCAGACAAGATATCAAAGCCAAAGTCATCCACTGGAATCGGATAGCTCATCTTGCCCTCTTTCAATACAGGCTTAAGACGAATATCTTCTGGCTTAATCGGCTCAAAGATCGTGTTATCGATAAGCTCAGGAACGTCTATGTATTTGGGTGTAAGACCGGCGCGCAGCACATTGTCTGAGTTTGCCATAATCTCCAAACCTGTGCCTTGAACATAAGCGTGAGGTGTTTCTGCGAACAGGAACATCGCTTCACCGGGCGCCAGTTCAACCGTGTTGAGCATCAATGGGGCAAACAAACCAATATCACCCGGATAGTGCTGTTTGAATTCAATGCTGTATTGCAGAGCTTCACGCCCCATGACCGTTTTAGCTGGTCGCGCATGTGCAGCATAAAGCTCATTAAGCGCAGACGCTTTACGGTCACCTTCAAGAGACATAATGGCGCTAAAGAAAGACTTCAGAGAATCACTGTCGGCATTGGCTTTAAGCACATTAAGTTCAATCGCTAACGAAGGAATATCGGCTTCTTCGAACAAGGCAATAATATCGTCGATTGGACGAAAGCCATTCATCGCTTTGTAAAAGGTCAACGCATAAACCAACTCAGGCTTATGGTTTGGATCTTTGTAGTTACGATTAGACGCATTCAAAGGGATGCCAAGTGCATTCTCTCGCTCAAAACCTAATTCTGATTTGCGCTTGTTGGGGTGAACCTGAATCGACAACGGTGTTTCAGCTGCTAACACCTTAAATAAGAAAGGTAGCTCACCGAAACGTGCCGCCGTGTACCCACCTAAGACATCGATCCTATTTTCATCAATCATGTGAGAAAGCGGCTCACCGGTATCGCCTACTTTGGAGCAACCATTAGGATGAGCACCCATCCAAATTTCTGCTTGAGGTTCTTGGTTTGGGTTCACAATACCAAACAGTTGGTTAATGGAGTCTTTGCTTCCCCATGCGTAGTTTTGAATAACGTTGTCGAGTTTAAATAGAGACATAATTACTTCTCATTAAAAATCTGGCTGCCAAGCTTGAGCGTGGCGGCGATATTACGGGCAGTACGAGTCAGGTTTTGATTCGCTTCTAATAAAACTTGGTCTAAAGACTGAGGTGAACGTACGGTTCCAAATAAGCTAGACATTGAACCGTAAAGCTTTTCAACGTCTTGCCCCAAAGAGCCCGCTATTCCAATGGTTGGAATACTCAGCTTTTGAGCTCTCTGAGCGATACCGAAAGGTGTTTTACCTTGCAGGGTTTGGTTGTCCATCTGCCCCTCTCCGGTCACGACCAGTGAAGCACCTTCAAGAACCTTATCTGCATCCAAAGCATCTAATACCATCTCAATACCCGCTTTAATTTGGATATTGAAGGCAAGACTTAACCCCAGAGGTGTACCACCAGCCGCACCAAAACCAGCTGTGTCGCGATGATTAGTACCCGTATGTACTTGAGCGATATCGGCAAAGTGACCGATCGCAATATCAAGTTGTTCAACTTGAGCTTTTGATGCTCCCTTCTGTGGACCAAACACGGCACTGGCTCCGCTTTCGCCACACAGTGGATTATTCACATCACACGCGACCACGAACGTGATTTCTTTGCATCTAGGGTGCAGTCCATCAAGATCGATGCTTGCTAACTGGCTTAACTCGGCGCCGCCACCAGATAGCTCGTTGCCTTGCTTGTCTAATAACTTGCCTCCCAATGCTTGTAAAATTCCTGCACCTGCATCGTTGGTTGCGCTACCGCCCAAGCCGATAATGATTTGTTCAACGCCTTGATCTAAAGCATCTTTAATCAATAGCCCTGTGCCAAACGAAGATGCAGTTAAAGGTGATCTTTCTTCTACCGTTAATCGGTCTAAGCCCGATGCTTGAGCAAATTCCAACAAGGCAGTTTTCACCTTAATTCCATCAAAAGTCTGCTCTAACGACGCCCAGTAAGCTGTGCATTCACGTCCGATTGGGTCCATCGTTTGCAACCCTTGTTTCTTACCATTGAGCGCCTCTAGCAACACGTCTACCGTGCCTTCACCACCATCAGCGAGTGGCATTTTCACAAACTCTGCATGAGGGAAAACGTCGGCAAATCCACGCTCAATACAAGACGCAACTTGATGCGCGTCGAGTGATTCTTTAAATGAATCGGGGGCAATTACAATTTTCATTGTCGTTCACCATTCCCGCCCACCAAGATGAGCGGGTGATTGAAATTAGAATTTGACTTGGAATGTTTTTGCTTGGCAAGATGCCAGCTGGCCGAAGTCTTCAGTTGCTACATCACCTTCGCGTACGCGCTCATCCATGCTTGTCTCTTTCCAGCTTGAAACTGCTTGAGTGAACGAAATTGAATCTGACACAGAACCTGTTTCTGCCGGGTTGTAGACACGCATGATCAACGCATCTTCATCTTCCGCTTTCTTCAGTACACTCAGTACCGCACCTGCTTGTTGCTTCGATAACAAGCTGAAGCTCATCGGTAGGTTTTGCTCGCCCACATTCAGCTTCATCGCGTTGTAAGGGATCTTGTTGTAGCATTCGATTTGAGTGACATTGTCACGTGCTTGCGCCATGACGTTCGCGTCAATATGGTTACCAGAGAAACCGCATAGAGTGAATTCACACACTAACTTGCCGCGTACTTGTGAGTCCGGTGTCGGGATCTTGATACCGGAAGGGCGACCCGGACGAAGCAATAACTCTTCTTTACCCAATACACCGATACCGCGGAATAACGTTAGTGCGAACGTATCTCTATTATCGTCGCCTTGCGAAGCAATCACTTCAAATTCACGCAGGCCATTCGACATAATCGCCATACCCGCTTTGCCGTTTTCTAGCGCTGCGAAGTTCATTGACTGATACACAGGAACTGGCGCTTCTTTCCACTTCTCTTCTTCCCAAACCGCCATAGCAGGGTCATTGGTTGGTCGAGTAATACAACCGAACTGGTTATCTGCAACCACAGTTTCAGAAACGAATGGCGTTGGTACTAGCACACGTACACGGTGGTCGTCGGCTTGGTTGTCTAGTTCCATACGAACTTCAATGCGGCGAGAACCTTGCTTCAATACCACTTGGCATTGCGCTTCAACGAATCCGTTTTGACCCGTACGTTCTTCACGCTCTGCAAGGTTTGCAGGCACGTTCATGCGGAAAGCGATGTTCGCTACCGATTGAAAGCCTTGGTGATCAATCGATGTTTCTACCGGGAACTCATCTGAGTACAGCAACCATTCTTGACGAGATGGAGAGTAATCGTACTCATCGCCGTCATCAGAACCGTCTTCTAAACGAAGTACTTGGTCGAATACTTGCTCTGTCTCTTTATCGAAAATAGTCAGAGTACCGTTGTCGTTTACATTGATTCGGTAGTACTCGTTCTCTAGCAAGTAGTCTTTTTGTTCTGCAACTTTTACTGCGCCCTTCTCGTTACCTTGGATGTGTAACGTGGTGAAGCCCATCGCTGGCACAGTACGTTTGATCTGAATATCAAACTCCATGAACGGGTCGTAGTTACCGTAGTGAACGATTTGACGGTCTACTTTACCTGGGTCAATTTGGCGTTTATCTTGGATGAAGTATTCAACAGGGTTTTCGTTTTCATCAAAAATAGAGAACTCTTGAGCACGGATAGTGATAGTCGTGTTAACCACTTCTTCACGCTCATATGGAGAAAGGTTAAACATCGCCAACTTGTCGCAACCTTCGCGATCTGGCATGTGGTCAACAATCTTACGCTTGTAGAAATGAATCAGGTTGGTCGCCATATCGTCCGCAAGGATGTAACGGTTTAGGATCTCAGCGTGAACCTTGTCAGAACAACAGCAGCCAATCGAGTCATGAGCGTGGTTCTTCATGCTCTCTTTCCACATTTTCTCAATCAAACCATGGTGGTATTCAAAGCCTAATGTCCAAGCGATAGACGCTAGTGGTTCTAAGATGTTTACAATCTTGTTTTCGATTTCTGCGTGGATCAGTTTGATATCCATACGCGTAGAAGAGATCGTACGGTGAACACGCATGTATTTACCGTCGTTGAACTCGCCTTTAATTGTGTCGAGTTGGTCGCGCGCCGCTTCTACTTTCTCGAACACTTCTTCGTAACGACTCATTGAGAATTCACGATCTGGGTAGATTTCGCGAAGTTTGTCCATTACTTCAAAGATGTCTTTTTGAATCGGCATTTGGTCATGGCCATTCGGCAGCAAAATGTCTTTCGTTACCGATGGCTTTTCTAGCACTGGGAAGTACTTATCTAAACGAGCACGCAAGCCTTCTTCGTCTTGTGGAAGGTATTTGCCAATTGCGTAACCTAGCGGAAGCACTTGTGCCGTAACTTCACTGCCGTCATTAGACTGCCATAAGAATTCTGTTTTGTTGGTGCCATGACGCTCTGAACAACCACGCCAAAACATTGCACGCGTGATGTCGAAACCGTTATAGATCATCGGCAGCTGTGAGCTCATGCTGAATGAATCTGGTAGGTAACCGATCTTCATTGCATCGCCAAATTTCATACAGTCACGAATGCCATACATCATGTTACGCACAATCGACTCACCAGAAACTTGCATTGTGTCGGTTTGAGAATACCAAGGGCCAATAATAAGCTTGCCCGCTTCAACCAATGCTTTTACGCGTTCTGTGTTCTCTGGTTTGATCGCAAAGTAGTCTTCTAGAACAGCGGTTTGACCATCTAGAACGTAGTATTTGTATTCTGGATCACTCTCCAGACGGTTCATGATTTCTTCCATGTTGTTCACAAGAAGAATGCGAGACTCTTCTGTTGTGAAATACCATTCACGATCCCAGTGCATGTGTGGAGTAATATGTACGCGTGATGTAGTCATAATCATTTACCTAAATGTGTCGCTTCGAGTAAATCTAAAATTCGAACTCAAATACGACTAAATTAAAGTTTTTCAAGGGGTTAAAATTGGCTGCCACTAAATTTAGGGTGCAGAAAACCACGCCCAGAATCTGTGTGAATAAAACCGTTAGGAGCACAGGTATTTAGGACAGCCAAGTTGTTCGTTATTTTTTATATGGTGTTTTAATTGCGAGTTAGAAGTTAGCTCAAAATTTAGTTAGTTCTGTGTTGCAGTACTTGCTTCAAACTTACCCTTTTTTACAGCATGACCACGCCACATCAGAAGAGTAACAGTTGAAATCACTGTGCCGACAAGCGCAGCACCGAACCAGATTGCAGCAGCAGAGAATGCGCCCAAACCTGAATCGTGTAACAAGAAGATAGAAAAAATACCTGCACCCGGAGTCGATAGACCGATACCTGCCGCACCAACCATCGCGCCTGTAACCACAGAGCCTAGTAGGAATGAACCGATTACACGGATTGGATCTTCAATCGCCATTGGGATTGCACCTTCGGTAATACCCGCTAGGCCAAGTAGCCATGTAGATTTACCGGTTTCAATCTCAAAGTCTTTGAATAGGCGTGGAGCAATCATGGTTGAAGCCGTTACGGTGAACGCCGATACCATTTTTACTGAACCAAAGATTGCGTATGGGCCATAAACACCGTTCGCCATTGCACCTAAACAGAATGCGTAAGCGGCTTTGTTTACCGGACCACCTAAGTCGAATGATACAAACAAACCAAGAATCGCACCCAATAGCAGCGCATTGGTGCCAGACATACCGTTCAACCAGTCCGTTAGACCTTGGTTTAGGAACGCTACAGGTTTACCGATAACAAATA
Organism: Vibrio sp. 10N.222.48.A3; assembly: GCF_041475345.1. Taxonomy (NCBI): domain Bacteria; kingdom Pseudomonadati; phylum Pseudomonadota; class Gammaproteobacteria; order Vibrionales; family Vibrionaceae; genus Vibrio; species Vibrio sp. 10N.222.48.A3. Next base: position 7,305 of record NZ_JBFRVX010000447.1, read on the forward strand.
GCATCAAGCTACCTGCCACCAAAGTACCGATCACCGGATAAAGGTAGAAAGTAAGGAAGCCGTTAAACGCAGGGCCTAAGCGAACATGCTCTTTTACCCAACGCATCACGTAACCAGCAATCAAACCACCAACAACACCGCCTAGGAAACCAGAGCCAATGATGTTTGCTGCAATACCTGCGGCAAAACCAGGACCAAGTGCCGGTTTATCTGCTAATGAGTAAGCTGTGTAAGCTGCCAGTACTGGCACCATCAATGTACCCAGTAGGCCGCCACCTAGTTTGCGATACATCCATAGCCAAGAATCTTTTGTTGCATAGAGCTCTTGCAGGTCAAAAATTTGCGCGATAAGAACAGCAACCGCAAGAACAGTACCACCAGCAACGATAAGAGGAACCGCGTAAGAAATACCAGAAAGCAGTGCTTGTTTGAGCTCAGTTTTCAGTGGCAGTTTCTTCGGTTTATCATCAGTAGCTACTTTACGCTCTGCACCGTTGCCTTTTTTCGACTCTTCGATCGCTTCGTTTAAAATGCGCTCACCGTGTTTAATCGGTTCTGCGACTGGTGTTTCAATACGAGGAATGCCGTTAAAGCGCTCAGATTCTTTAATCGCCACTTCAGCAGCAAAAACACACGCCACAGCATTGTTTAATTGCTCAGCCGTTAAGCGATCTTCAATACCGTTTGCGCCCTGTTTTTCAACATGTACGTTATAGCCAAGCTTTTTGCCCGCCTTTTCAAGATATTCTGCCGCCATATAAGTATGAGCAATGCCAGCAGGGCAAGCAGTAACACATACAACTGTCGGTGCATTTGTATCTAAGTTGTCTTGTTTTTCTTCTTGTTGATTGTCGCCATCAAGAAGCGCAAAGATTTCTTCAGCGGTTGTCGCTTTTAATACCGCTTCGCGAACATCGTCGTCAACCAATGTAGTTGTCAGTGCGGTAAGCAGATGCATGTGGGTAGAGCCCGCTTCTGCATTTGGAATCGCAATTAGGAAGATAAGATTCACATCTTCGTCTTCATCCAAGCCTTTCCATTTCATGTCTTCTTTAAGCGTTGCTACAGCGAAGCCAGCTTCTTTAACCGCGTCAGTCTTACCATGCGGTACTGCTAGGCCTTCGCCAAGCGCTGTCGGGCCTTGCTCTTCACGAGCAAATACTGCATCAAGATACTCTTGCTTGTTATGCAGTTTGCCTTGCTGATCCAGTTGGTCAGCAAGTGCGTAAATCGCTTCTTCTCGACTGCTAAACGTAGTTTGCAGATTTACGAGCGACTTATTCGTTAGAGTAGTAAGTTTCATAACCTTTGTCCCATAGTCACGGATTAGTACGACAGTCGTCCCTGTCGACGAGAAGAATAATACAACTTCAAGACATTTAATCCGTGATCACGATCTCACCAATACATATTTGTATTTAATTTGTATTTAAATCGTATTGGAAAATCCTTTAAGAAAGCTTGTTATGTATCGTTTAATTTGTATTATATGTACTACAAAACGCCGATACGACGCTCACACTAACCTTTAAAGCAAGGCTTATATAGAGCAAATTTACGTATTTAAGGTACAGGTTGTTAATCAAAGTCTAGTTGTTCTAGCGCACAAATGAGGCAAAAATGGCAAGACTCCCTATGTATCGCCAAATCGCCGATGCAATAAGAGAAAAGATCAGTTCTGGTGAATATAAAGTTGGAGAAGCACTCCCAACAGAAGCGCAATTGCGTGAAGTATTCTCGGTAAGCCGTGTGACGGTTAGGCAAGAGTTGAAACTACTGA
>NZ_JBFRVX010000448.1:0-1348 GCF_041475345.1 Vibrio sp. 10N.222.48.A3
GTCATGGCAAACTCCCTTACGCAGTCTCTTTCTGGAACAGTTCTCTAAACACAGGAAAAATATCATCCACCGTTTTAATGTTCTTCATGGCGAAGTTATCGAAGCTCGCTTCTAGCTTCTCGTACTCGTGCCAAAGCGTTTGGTGTGAACGGCGAGTAATCTCGATGTAAGAGTAATATTGGCAAGTCGGTAATAGCGTATTGACCAACAGTTCTTTACAGCGAGGTGAGTCATCCGCCCAGTTATCTCCATCAGAAGCTTGTGCTGCGTAGATATTCCACTCATTAGCAGGATAACGATCTGCGACAATTTCTTTCATTAGTTTCAGTGCACTAGAAACGATCGTGCCGCCAGTTTCTTGTGAATAGAAGAACTCATGTTCGTCAACTTCTTTAGCCTGAGTATGGTGACGAATAAACACAACATCGACGTTTTCATATGTGCGATTGAGGAATAAGTAAAGCAGTACGTAGAAGCGTTTTGCGATGTCCTTGGTAGCTTGATCCATTGAGCCAGATACATCCATTAGACAGAACATAACGGCTTGGCTAGATGGAATAGGGCGCTTCTCATAATTTTTAAAACGCAGGTCGAAGGTGTCAATGAACGGCACGCTTTCAATTTTTTTACGTAACTCAGCAATCTCTTCTTTTAAGCGACTCTCTTCGAAAGGTTGTGCTGGTTCTGTCATTTTTACTTGGTCAAGTTGCTCCATCAGTAGGTTGAGCTCGCGCTTTTTACCTGCTGTCATCGCGGTTCTACGAGCCAGAGATTGTTGCAGTGAACGAACGATAGCGATATTAGATGGAATCCCCGCGCTTTGGTAACCAGAGCGGTGTGTTTTCCATTCGGTGATTTTGTTGACCTGATTCTTCTCTAGATTAGGCAGAGCTAAATCTTCAAAGAGAATATCAAGATATTCATCTTTTGAAATTTGGAAGGTAAATTCATCTTGGCCTTCGCCATCAGGGCTTGCGTCACCCTGGCCTGAGCCACCACCTTGACCACCACCTTTAGGACGTTCAATTTTATCGCCCGTGATGAACTGGTCATTACCTGGGTGAACGCGTTCTCTTACGCCGCCTTGACCTTGGTGAAAGCTTGGCTCTTTGATGTCTTTATGAGGAATAGTGACGTCTTCACCGGTTTCAGTATTGGTGATTGAGCGTCGGTTGACTGCATCGGCCACAGATTCTTTGATTTGCTCTTTATGGCGTCGTAAGAAACGCTGTCTGTTCACAGCACTCTTATTCTTGCCATTGAGCCTCCGATCGATAAATTGTGCCATAAGAACTCCCTCTCAGCTGATTTTGCGATCCTACTTTTTATTCGGGTATAAGAGTTATTA
>NZ_JBFRVX010000449.1:0-5602 GCF_041475345.1 Vibrio sp. 10N.222.48.A3
TAGCAAGGCGCAGCAAATCTAACGTTAGGGTTTCTAATCCGCCGGGAGCGAGGTGCTGAACAACGTGTAAAAAGATCATACACGTTGTTCAGCACCTCGCTCCCGGCGGATTAGAAACCCTAACGTTAGATTTGCTGCGCCTTGCTAAACCAACAGACCAAGTGTTGATTGTCAGTTTAGAAGGAACAAAAGAAGACTCGATCAACAACTGGCCTAAATTAAAGCAGTATCAAAATCAAATCGTCTTTTTGGATAAAGCACCAGGCGTACAATTCAGTATCATCATCAAATTGATGAAAGCATTTAACGGTATTCGACCTGATGTTGTTCACACGCATCACATAGGCCCACTGCTCTACGCGGGTTACGCTGCCCGTGTAACTGGGGTTCCTACTCGAATTCATACCGAGCATGATGCTTGGCATTTGAAAAATAACAAACGTCGTCGCTTACAAGCCCTTGCATTGAAAGCGGCTCAACCAACGTTAGTGGCCGATGCAACACGCGTTTACAATCAGTTACGTTGTGCGTTTTCATACAAAAACATCATCACGATTAAAAACGGCGTAGATTGTGAGAAGTTTAAACCGATGTCAAAAGCAGACGCGAGAGCAAAGCACAACCTACCAACCGACAAATACATCATTGGTTGTGCGGGGCGTTTAGAGCACGTGAAAGGTCAAGACCAGCTGATTAAGGCACTTGCTCTACTGCCATCAAATACCGTTGTCGCACTGGCTGGTAATGGTTCAAAACGCAATCAACTGAAACAACTCACTGACCGCTTGAATCTCAGCGAACGTGTGATCTTTCTTGGCTTAGTGGATGACATGACCACCTTTTACGGAGCGCTGGATACCTTCTGCCTACCTTCACGCCACGAAGGGCTTCCTCTTTCTACACTCGAAGCCCAAGCATGTAACATTCCAACCGTCGCGATGAACGTCGGTGCGGTTGATGAAACCTTATGTCCCATCAGCAGTTCCCTCGTCAAAAGTGGCAGCATTGCCGGATTAGCCAGTGCGCTATTAGAAAAACAAAATGAACGCTTTTTGTCACCTCGTCGTTACGTTCTCGACAACTTCGATATCATCAAAATGGTTTCGTCTTACAACGACATCTCAGAAGGAGTTTGCGCATGATCGACTGGTTGCTTGCAGGACTTTGCTTATTCTCTGGTGCGCTGATTGTCTACCATCACGCCGCCTATCCACTGTTACTACGTTGGTATGCGAAAAGTCACCCGGCGCGTCAGATTGAAGAGAGCCACCGTTGTTATAAAGACGAACAACAAGATTGCACACTACCCACCATCACCATTCTTGTACCGGCATTTAACGAAGAGCAATGGATCGCAGACAAGATCCGTAATCTTGCTTCACTCGATTACCCAAAAAAGAAGTTACAAGTGATTATTGCTTGTGATGGTTGTACTGATGACACGGTAAAAATCGCTCAAATGACGATTCAAGAAGCGATGTGCAGCGATATCTATTTCGAGATACATGACCACAAAACCAACCGAGGGAAAGTTGCGGTTATCAATGAAGAAGTGACAAGCATAAACAGCGACATCACGGCTCTGAGTGATGTGTCAGCCCTTATTTCATTGGATGCGCTGCTTATTGCCGCCGCTCACTTTGTAAGTGACAAGGTTGGCGTGGTAAACGCAACGTATCAGCTTTGCCCAACAGGTAACGAAGGTGAAAATACCTATTGGCAGTTTCAAACCGCCGTTAAAGAGTCAGAAGCTTCATTAGGTTCGAGCTTAGGTTCTCATGGCGCTTTCTACTTGTTTAGAACACACCTGTTCGAACTGCTTCCACTCAACACTATTAATGATGATTTCATCCTACCGATGCGAATCGTTAAACAAGGTTACATCGCAGAATACGAAACACAAATGGTCGCACTGGAACTAGAAGAATCAAATTTAGAAACAGATTTCAAAAGAAGACTTCGTATTTCAGCGGGTAACATGCAACAAGCGATTCGATTGTTTGGCTTGTTCAGCCCGAAGTTCAAAGGCATCGCGTTTGCGTTCTTCTCTGGAAAAGGACTTCGTCTACTCACTCCATATTTAATGATTGTGTGCTTGGTGTGCTCAATCTTACTTAACAACTACTTGATATTTGAAGTGTTGTTATGGGCTCAAGTTGCCGTGTATACCATTGGCGTACTTGGCTGCATCTTGCCAAAGCGTCTCGTAAATAAACCTATTTCATTAATCTCTTATTTGATAGTTGGACACTATGCCAACTTCATTGGTGGCATTCGTTACCTAGTCGGGCTAGAAAACTCACCTTGGACACGAGCGAATCATTAAGGACTTATTATGATGAACATTGAACAGCTATCTACTCAAAACTTATACCAATACAAAATCTCACGTGCTAAACGTACTTTCGATTTCGTGAGTTCACTGATTGCTTTGATTTTGCTAGCGCCCGTATTTCCATTGATTGCGATGGCTATTGTACTCACTTCTCGTGGCCCGATTTTCTACCGTCAACTGCGTGTTGGTAAATCGACACCGGAGAAAATGGAAATCTTTGAGATCATGAAATTCCGTAGTATGTACGAAGATGCAGAAACGCGTTCTGGTGCCGTTTGGGCTACGGCGAATGACCCACGAATCACACCCGTTGGCCGATTTTTAAGAAAGACGCGTCTTGATGAGTTGCCACAACTGATCAATGTATTGAAAGGTGAGATGTCTCTAATTGGCCCACGTCCTGAACGCCCTACTTTTTACACCAAACTAGAGAACGAAATCCCCTACTTTGCTGACCGTACATACGGCGTAATGCCCGGTATTACTGGGCTAGCACAAGTAAATCAAGGTTATGATACCTGTATTGATGATGTACGTCGTAAAGTGGGCTTTGACCACAGTTATGCACTGAGTCTGTGCTCTATGAAATCTTGGATTGTGGCTGATCTCAGCATCATTTCTAAAACAATCATAGTAATGGTCGATGGACGTGGACAATAGGTGAGATGTGTTCGCGGTGATGGATGTTTTTTATAGTCTACTTAAGGATATGTAACTCTTGACGCTTGATAGAAAGTGGCGACCAAATTGCTTAACAATTGGTCGCCACTTTTAATTTATATTGGAGTGTTTATGCTTATTTAGTATCTAAAGCTTAAATTGACCAACAAGTTGGCTTAATTGCCCACCAGCCTGTTTAAGTTCATCCACAGCGGTACTTGATGTTTCACTCGATATCAGCAGTGAACTTACAATGTCACGTATAGTCACCAAGTTACGGTTTATCTCTTCCGTTACTGAGCTTTGCTCTGTTGCCGCAGTTGCTATATGGTCGGTCATTGCATTGATTGAGGCTACAGCGGTGCTAACATCATTTAAACCCGCTGATATATCATTTGATGAAGTCACAACATCCTGACAAGTATTGCTACTTTCACCCATCGAAGAGACCGCTTGTTCAACCAACTTATGAAGTTCATCAAGCATGGTCTTAATCTCTAACGTACTACCTTGAGTTCTACTTGCAAGGTTACGTACTTCGTCTGCTACTACAGCAAAGCCTCGACCTTGCTCACCTGCTCGCGCGGCTTCGATCGCTGCGTTTAGTGCTAGTAAGTTAGTTTGTTCTGCAATCTCGCCAATAACCTGTAACACACCATCTATCTTTTTAGACTGGTCGTGGAGTGAATTCATGTGTTGACTTGTGGTCACCACATTCTGTTCTAAAGAGCCAATAGATTGCGTCGACTTTTGCACAAGGTTTTGAGCATTATGAGCGTCATTGTTAGCTTCATTCGTTGCACTAGCCACTTGATGAGCACTTTGTGCCACTTCGTTTGCTGTACTACTCATCTCAGTAACAGCTGTCACCACCTGCTCTGTCTCGTGGTTGTGCTCTTGAAGTTGATTACTTAGGTGAACCGTTTGGCTACTTATTTGGTCAGTGGCCGTCGTAACATTATTTGTAGCTTTCGAAACATCAGTAATAATATTGTGGAGCTTGCCGATAAACTGGTTAAATGCTTTACCTAATTGTCCAATTTCATCTGTACCCGACACATTAATTCGATGGGTAAGATCACCTTCACCATTTGCAATGTCGATAAAGGTGTTAAGCATGTCTTTGATTGGGGCAATCATGCGCGAAGCGACATAAGACATGATCAGACAAGTTAGGGCTACTAATGCAAGCGCAGTAATGACAATTGTTGAAATTTGCGTTTCCATACGCTCACTGGCTTCTTGACGGTAAACCTCTGTAGCCTTAGCAATGTCATCAATATACAGACCCGTTCCTAAGAACCAACCTGTTCCAGAAATAGGAGCAGCGTACGCAATTTTTGGTTGAGGGACAGACGATCCAGGCTTGTCGTAAATGTATTCAATGAAACCACCACCTCTTGTCGCCTGTTCATGTAGGCGAACCGTGATTTTGATGCCATTCGGATCTTTTAAACCGCCGCCATCTTTACCTTCAAGTTGGGGCTTTAGACTGTGAACAATGTAGTGATCGTTTTCGTCGAACACAAAGAAGTATCCGCTGCCATTAGAAAAACGCGCTTCTTTTAACGCGAATCTAACCGCTTCTTGTGCTTCTTGACCTGTACCAAAACGTCGAACTACATCTTCAACTACAGATTGAGCGATAGTAGCTGCATCTTCAATATTGTTCTTACGTTCATCGGTTAAGACCGTTTGGTAGTCTTGAATTTCATATTCAAGAGCCGATAGTTGGGAGTTAATAACAATGACTAGAGTCACAATCGCAACCAACATCGCTGGTACAATTGCAGACAAAAGCATCTTCATTTTCATAGATAAATTATACATAAGTAGTCTCAAACATTATATTCGCGAAGATATTACATCATGCATACTTTTAAATAAACGCCGTACTTATTGATTGTATCGATGAGGTGATTTCGTTTTTCATTAAGTCACCTGAGTACATGTGTCTCATACACACCAATAGGTTATTAATTATTCGTTGTTTTTTCGATTTTATGTACTATTTGATATACGATAACTGTTGTCATCCAATACCCAAATTCGAAACCAACCCTATGAAAATCGAAGATCTTAAGTTGTTCACCACCGTTGTCGAACTGGGTAGTTTTACTGCCGCCGCTAATGCTCTTGACCTTCCGCGAGCTAACGTTAGCCGTAGAATTAACGACCTTGAGAAATCTCTCGGCATTCAACTGTTCTTTAGAACCACACGAAGCCTCTCCTTAACCAAATCTGGCGAGCTCTATTACAAAGAATTACTCAATGCATTGAGTGCGCTCGACAAAGCAAACCATGTCGCTTCCAACCTGTCAGAGGTTGCACACGGACAAATTAAGATTGGTCTATTGCCTGAAACCAGCGATATCATGCAGTCGACTCTGTTTAAATTCCAAGATATGTATCCTAAAGTTGAGCTTGATATTCGCAACATTAGTAACGGCTTTGTCGACATGTACCGTCAAGGGTTAGACCTCGCTATGCATGGTGGTACGTTGAGCGATGCAAACGTGGTTGCCCGTAAAGTGATGGTTCTTCAACGTATTTTTGTCGCAAGCCCTGAATTTATTGAGAAACAAGGCAAGCCTTCAAGCCTAAGAG
>NZ_JBFRVX010000450.1:0-6445 GCF_041475345.1 Vibrio sp. 10N.222.48.A3
AATTTAAAACGCCAGACATACAACACCTTAGTGACAAATAATAACTGTGGCTACAATGCCTAATTCGATAGGTTAAAGCAAAGCGCAAATACACAGATGCTTAAACTAAGTACAACAAATGCTGTTATACATAGTTTAAGTGCATGGAAAGGGTTAAAGGAAGGCTAAAAACGATAAAAAAAGGGTTAGCCTTCAATCACTTTCATTAACAATTGGCCATCATATAAAGCTTGTTTAACAAGCGCAGCACCTGGCATGGTGGCTTGTTTATAGAATCGAGATTCCACCAGTTCTAAATCTTGATGGTAAACCGATAAACTCTGCTCTTCGATACACTTTTGAATCGCAGGATACAACACGCTTTTAGCCTGATTGATAACACCACCTATCAAGATTTTCTCAGGATTGAAAAGGTTGATCACAATCGCTATCGCGGCACCTAAGTAACGACCTAACTGTTCAATCACTTCAACAGCCAGTGGATCACCATCAGCAGCAGCAGCGCAGATCTGTTCAATTTTGACATCTTCAAACGCCGTTAGTGATGATGCCTCGCCATTAGCCAATCTTTCTTTGACTTGCTCACGGAGAGCCTGTGAACTCGCAACCGTTTCTAAACAGCCATGATTACCACAATGACAAAGCTTGCCTTGTTTATCGATCTGAATATGACCTAGCTCACCGATGTTACCGTGGCGACCTTGCAATACTCGGCCGTCGAGAATGATCCCTGCACCTACACCGTGGTGAATCGAGATCAAAACGGAATTATCGTTATCTTGAGAGTGACCAAACAGCTTCTCTGCTAATGCCCACGCTCGGGTATCATTGGCAATAAAGACAGGTAGACCTGTTTCTTTGTAGATCTCAGGACCCAACGCTAAGTTTTTAACGTTGTAGTGTGGCATCTGCAACACAATTCCCTGCTCAGAATTCACAAGCCCAGGTAGCGTAACCGCAATACTTGTTACCCTATCGAGTTGCTCGGCATAAGTTTGAAAAAACTCATCAATTTCATGCAGAAGACGCGCAAGTACATCGTCTTGGTCACGTTCATGAATATCAATCTTAGTATCGATAAGTACATCGCCGCCCAATTCATGAAGCGCGATAGTGAGATACCCACGACCAAGACGCATCGACAGAAACTGCCAACCTTCGTTATTGGTTTGCAGACCGACAGCAGGACGCCCACGAGTCGTGGCTTCTTGAACCGTCGTTTCGTGAATAAGGTGAGCTTCAATGAGTTCACGGGTAATTTTAGTAATACTCGCCGGGGCCAACTCACTTTGCTTGGACAGATCGATACGAGAAATAGGACCTTTAAGGTCAATTAGTTTATATACACGACCAGCATTGACCTGTTTGATATGATCAATATGGCCCGGTTGAGCCATGTACATTTTACGCTCCAGAAATCATCAACGCGGTAATTTTTTTACTTTGCGAAGTAATTGTGAAGTCACTTGGTATATCGCCGTGACCCGTATCACGTATATACATGAATCTTTGTGTATCTAGTCAAATAGTTCGAGAAAAATTAGTACCTACATCGATAAATTGAGACTTAATTTTCTTAATGAAACATCGTTATTGAGTCCTGAATACAATAATTGGATACAAATAAAGAAATATCCTCCTAGCTCCCAATAAATAATCAATTAATGCATATACTTAATTAAGTCTTTTAAAAGATTACTTGGCCTCACTCTAGGAGTATTCATGACAGCCGAATTAAGAAAAACGAAAATCGTCACAACGCTAGGCCCTTCTACTGATAAAGGTAACGTGCTTGAAGAGATCATCAAAGCCGGCGCCAATATCGTCCGTATGAACTTCTCTCACGGCACTAGCGACGACCATATACAACGTGCAGAAAATGTCCGAGCAATAGCCAAAAAACTTGGTACTCAGATCGCTATTCTCGGTGACTTACAAGGTCCCAAGATTCGAGTGTCAACATTCAAAGATGGCAAAATCCAACTTGCCGTTGGTGACCAATTTACTCTCGACAGTAGCCTTGGTTTAGGCGAAGGCAACCAACAAGCGGTCGGCCTTGATTATAAAGAATTACCTAACGACGTTTCAGCTAACGACATCCTGCTGCTAGACGATGGTCGTGTACAGCTAAAAGTAACCGAAGTGGAAGGTTGTCGCGTTCATACCGAAGTCATCATTGGCGGCCCTCTCTCGAATAATAAAGGCATAAACAAGAAAGGCGGCGGCCTGTCCGCAGAAGCGCTGACAGAAAAAGACAAGCGCGACATCGTCACCGCCGCACAAATCAAAGTGGATTACCTTGCGGTGTCTTTCCCACGCAACGGCGAAGACATGCACTACGCTCGTCAACTCGCACGAGAAGCAGGTTTAGAAGCTCACCTTGTAGCAAAAGTAGAGCGAGCAGAGACGGTAGCCACTGTTGAGAACATGGATGACATCATAATGGCCTCAGATGTGGTCATGGTAGCTCGTGGTGACCTCGGAGTCGAAATTGGCGACCCTGAATTGGTCGGAGTACAAAAACAGCTTATACGTCGTGCTAGAGCGCTTAACCGAACGGTGATCACCGCAACTCAAATGATGGAATCGATGATTTCAGCGCCAATGCCAACCCGTGCCGAAGTCATGGACGTTGCCAATGCGGTACTTGATGGAACAGATGCGGTCATGCTTTCAGGTGAAACAGCTGCAGGTGATTACCCGGTCGAAACCGTAAAATCGATGGCTGAAGTGTGTATTGGTGCTGAGAAAATGGCGGGGATTAACAACCAATCCAATTACCGAATTGACCGCACGTTTGTGACCGCCGAAGAAACCGTTTCGATGGCGACTATCTACTCGGCAAACCATATGGAAGGCATTAAAGGCGTAGTCACTCTCACTGAATCAGGCCGTACTGCACTGATGATGTCTCGTCTAAGTGCAGATATGCCTATCTACGCACTATCTCGTAACGAAGGAACACTTAATCGCTGCACCTTGTACCGAGGTGTAACACCTATCTACTTCGAGACAGAAGCCAAAGACAGTTTTGACATTGCCCTATCTACGCTCACCTGCCTAAAAGAGCAAGAGCATCTTAAGTTTGGCGATCTCGTTATCGTCACTCAAGGCGACATTATGGATGTGGCGGGATCAACCAACTGTATGAGAATCTTGCCTGTCACCTAATGTTTGCCCGTAAGGCGAAACGATTTGCCTAATCTCATGACAAAAAAGGGTTATCGAACCAAGTTCAATAACCCTTTTCATTTCAGAGCACGACTCACTAACGATCAGTTTAAACAGCACGATCAGCTCACAGCATGCTAACTCATCAACTTCAAATATTATTAATCAACCTCAAGCATTACTTCTCAGCAGCAATGGTTGCCAACTGTGGCATGTGTGAACTGCGGGCATTTTTCGTAGAGGTATAAGTTTCAACAAATCGGTAACCGGCTTCTAAACCCAATTCATAATCGTGCAGTAAATCTTCTTTATTACTCATTAATGAATTGGATTTCAGCGGCTTACTCGGGGCAATTTGCACGACAAAAGCATCGTCTGGTGGGGAGTTCAAAAAATCCTGAGTCAATGAGTAAGTTTGGTAATGCACCATCAGCATATCTGCTAAGCCGGAATCAAACTTATCACCAATTAAATGACTTAATCTATAGATGTCATCCGCCCCGAATAACCATCGACCACCATTCAGTAAATCCAAATGTGATCTGTCGCGCTTCTGTTCTTTTGAGCTGAGAATTTGTTGTTGAAAGAACGAGCTCCAATCGGTTTTCCACTGTTCCACTTTTTGTTGCCAATGACCTTGAACACTGTCAAAAGATTCGCGGAACCATTCCAGTTCTTCGGCTGATATCGGTTTGGGTGTTTCTAATCGCGTACTGTTAGCTTGAACCTCTTCCTCTAACGCTGGCTCAGTTCGGATCACAACAATGGAACGGGCTTGTCTACGCCACGCTTCTTGAACCGGGATGCAAGCTGATACACCACCATCCACATAAGCATTGTCGCCAATAAAGATTTCATCATTGTATAAGCGAGGGATCGCACAGGTTGCAATCATCACTTTGTACCAATCTTCACCCAATACTGGGAAGTAGTGATCTCGTAAGTCTTTAGAATCCGTGACGGCTGCATAGAAATGGCGCTCGCCTAGCGTTTGTCGTCCTAAATCCAAATCAAGCTTATATGGGTAAGCCATGATTTGTTCTAAGGCCCATTCTAATCCAAGGTTCTTTCTGTGTCGTATATAAGAAAAGAGATTGAAGAATTCAGGTGATGTTGTGAGGTCGAGAAGGAAAGAACGGCCAAGGCCTTTATCGCGGCACAGATAAGCACACAAATTAAGAGCACCTGCAGAGGTACCAAAAAACTCGTCGAAGGGATCAAAATTTGAAAGAAGAAAGGCATCCAGCACTCCAGAAGTAAAAATACTTCTCTGTCCACCACCTTGGGCGACCAGTGCTGTTTTTCCAGCAATAAACTTAGCGTAATAATCTAAGTCTATTGCTGTATCAATATTGGTTATAATCCCACTATTCATTATTCCCTGAGTATAAAAACCCAGCCTCGCAATAAATGGTATTAACTACCAATTGCAATAAAGCCAAATGAGAGAATGATTGCGTAGATGACAACCGTTATTTGTAGGGCATTTTTCAGATTATGGTCCATAGACACCTCTGTCTTATTATTAATTTGTCGAGTCTCTATTTAAGTACTATCAGGTGTGTGAAGTATCTTCAAGAATCGTCGAAATTAGTCGCACAATATTGATGTAACCATCACAATTAGTAAGTGTATGGATAAGGATATACTCATGAATAACAAAGCAAATATAATGGCACTGATTACGCTTCTCTCCGTTTCGAGCGTATATGCCTCGCCGGAGATCATCATTACTCCGATGGTGGGCTATACAGGCGGTGGCAGTGTCGAAGACCAGGACGGTAAAACCTATGATATGAAAGGGTCTGAAAACTACACCTTTTCGATTGAAACGCCATTTGAAAAAGGACGCATCGGCTTTTTCTATTCTAATCAAAGCTCTGAATTAGAAACACTCAACCTAAGCTCCTCCATCCAATACCTGCACTTTCAAAGTAGCATTTACTACCCAGCTTCTTCTGTGTTGTCTGGTTATTTGGGATTAGGCCTTGGTGCTTCTTACGTCGATGTAGACTGGGCAAAAGATAAGTATGGGTTCTCAACCTCTATCTTTGGTGGTTTAGAGTACAAATTTAGTGACCGATTAGCGTTAAACACACAACTACGTTGGTTAGGTACCGTTGTCGATAACGACACCTCCGGTGTTTGTAACATCCCAAGTAACGGGCAAGAGTGCATCATCCGCTTTGATACCGACTGGATGAACCAATTCCAAGCCAATGTCGGACTGAGTTTTACTTTCTAAGTATCGATGACCATCTCATACCAATAGAACCTCCGAATAGTTGGTCAGTTCAACTATAGAGTGTATGAATTTCAGTCATACGCTCTACTTTTAAATAAAGTCATATAACCTAATAAAACAGAAAAAATTAGACACATAAACCAATCAGAAAACCCCAAACCAATTCATACCTCTAAAATAACCATCATTTAACATCTTAAAGACCATAAGACCACAGTTATTAAACATACCTAATCTATTGCTTTAACCATTCTAACTAGGTAGGCTCATTAGCACGCATCAGCTGAATATTTCAGGTTATGCAAACACACATCAAACAATTAAGAATTATCCGCTGAGTTCTCCAATCGCTAACAACATAATAATCTAAACTTTTGCTTAATCACGGAAGATAAAGTAAACAGTCAAACCGTTTGCCTGTTTTAACTATCATCTCCTTACCAAGCACAGCGTGACGAGAAGCTTCATACCTCAGGGAAGTTGTAAAGGAGTTAAATATGAAGCGAGAACAGTGGGGATCCCGAGCAGGATTTATCCTTGCCGCAGTAGGATCTGCTATTGGTTTAGGAAACATTTGGCGTTTTCCATATATGGCTTATGAAAATGGCGGCGGTGCTTTTTTCATTCCATATCTATTTGCCATGCTTACGGCTGGTATCCCATTTATGATCCTAGAGTTCAGTATGGGTCAAAAATATCGTGGCTCTGCACCTGCAACCTTAGCGCGCATCAACTCAAAATTTGAGTGGCTTGGCTGGTTCCAAGTGGGTGTAGCGGCTGTCATCGCGGTCTACTATGTTGCCGTTATCGGTTGGGCAATTTCATACTTCGGTATGTCATTCAATCAAAGCTGGGGAACAGACACTAACGCATTCTTCTTCAGTGAATATCTAGCTCTAGGTGATAACTCACCGACGAACCTAGGTAGCATCCAATGGGGCATCGCTGGCGCAATGTTACTCGCTTGGGCAATCACTTATGCAGCTATCGTGGGTGGTGTTAAAGCTGGTATCGAACGTGCTTCTAAAG
>NZ_JBFRVX010000451.1:0-5772 GCF_041475345.1 Vibrio sp. 10N.222.48.A3
CAGAGCTCGGACTCAACCGGGTTCGTGGTACACAAAACATTTCGGTTTACATCACCCGCAGTAGCGATCGAATCAATACCAATACTGTTTAGTGTTTGGTGCATTAACTTAATGTTCGGCTTCAACACACCATGGAACTGAAAGGTTTGACGTGTTGTTAGACGAATTGAACCATAAGAGGTGCTTTCATCTGCGAATTTATCAATCGCGAGCCACTGCTTAGGAGTGATGATGCCGCCTGGCATACGCGCACGTAGCATTACATTATGTAAAGGTTCTAATTTTTGCTTGGTACGTTCGTTACGAATATCACGGTCATCTTGTTGATACATACCGTGGAAACGGATCAGTTGAAAGTTATCTGCGGTAAAACCACCAGTGATACGATCTTGAAGATCTTGTTCAATCGTACCGCGAAGGTTTTTACTTTCACGCTTCAGACGTTCATTGTCAGCCAAAGGTCCCAGTACTTGACCTAGCACTTCTTGCTCTATTACTTGCTTGCTCATTAGTACACATCCCTTTGGTAACGTTTCGCTTTACGTAAATCATTAATATATTGTTCAGCTTGTTCGCGGCTCTGATTGCCATGTTTTTCCGCTATCGTAACTAACGCTTCATGGACATCTTTTGCCATTCGAGTTGCATCGCCACATACATAGAGGTACGCGCCCTCTTGAAGCCATTGCCAAACCTGCTCTGCCTGCTCAATTAATCGGTCTTGAACATAAACCTTTTCTTTTTGATCACGACTAAACGCAACATCAAGCTTGGTTAATGCACCAGATTTAAGATACCTCTGCCATTCAACTTGATATAAGAAATCTTGAGTAAAGGTACGGTCACCAAAGAACAACCAGCTTTTACCTTCAGCGTCATTGTTTTCACGCTCTTGAACAAAACTACGGAAAGGTGCGATACCTGTACCCGGGCCAACCATGATGATTGGTGTGTTGTCGTCTTGCGGCAGTTTGAAGTTATTGTTGTTCTCTACAAACACCTTAACTTCACCACCTTCTTCAAGGCGTTGAGCTAAGAAACTTGAAGCACCACCCAGACGAGATTCATCGCCCTTTTGGTATTCAACCAGACCAACCGTTAAGTGAACTTCTTCATCCACTTCAGCTTGGCTTGATGCAATAGAATAGAGGCGTGGAGTTAACTTACGTAGTAGGCCAATCAGTTCATCAGCCGATAGCTTGGTCTTCTTCTCAGCTAAAACATCAACAACTTGAGTATTACCCGCGTATTCACGAAGCTTGTCTTTATCTTCCACCAGCTTAATTAACTTCTTGCTGCCCGATAGCTCAGCAAACTTAGTCACTAGCTGAGGGTTTGAAGATGTAATCTCAAATTTGCTGACGAGTGCGCTATGCACAGACAAGTTGTCACCATCGACATCGACACTTTCGATACCAGACAGCCCAACCTTAGAAAGAATTTGATTTGCGAGTTCTGAACTGTTTTCAAACCATACGCCTAGCGCATCACCCGGTTGGTAAGTAATACCCGACTCATCAAGATCAATTTCGATATGACGAACATCTTTGCCCGAATCACGACCAGTGATCTTTTGGCTCGTCAATAATGTCGCGGTGTATGGGTTTTGTTTGGTGTATTGCGAATGACCAGCAGCCGCTTGACCGACTGGTAATTGAACCACATCGGCTTCAGTACCTGTCGATAGCGTCTCTTTTACTTGCTCTAATGCTTTAGCGCGCCATTCCGTTGCTGATTCTTCGTAATCAACATCACAATCAAGACGGTCAACAAACGATTTAGCACCAAGCTTAGCGAGGAAGTTATCGAAGTCTTTAGCCGTTTGGCAGAAGAACTCATAGCTTGAGTCACCTAAACCGATCACACCGTATTGTAGGTTTGATAATTTTGGCGCTTTCTTCGATTGAAGGAATTCATGCAACTCAATAGCGTTATCAGGGGCTTCGCCCTCACCATTGGTTGAAGCTACAAAAATGACGTGTGTCTCTTTGGCTAAGTTCTTACCTTTATAATCACTTGCATCGAAAAGCTCGACAGCAATCCCTAAGGCTTTCGCTTCTGCCTCAAGCGATTCGGCGACACCTTTCGCATTACCGGTTTGGGATGCGAAGATAATGCTGAGCTTACCCGCAGGTTTTGCGGCTACTGCAGCGGCTGCTTGAGCGATTGGCGCGGCGGCACCCACAGGCTGAGTTTGGCTCACACCCCAAAGGTAACCACTGACCCATGCCAGTTGTTGAGAAGATAATTCAGAAACAGTTTGCTGAAGATGACCCAATTGTTGGTCATTAAGTGGTGCTGCTAGCCCAGGTAACTCATTAGCCCCAGACTGTGCATTATTATTTTGTGAAGACTCTTTCTTATTTAAAGACATGGTCACGACATCCCTAATCATTGCGTGACGATAGATTAACCACTCCTTTTAATAACAAGAAAGAATAGAAAAGTATGTTTTATAACTTTTTGGAAGTAAAAACCGATTGAAACGTCAATTGAGTTACTGGTTTTCAATACGAACTTGTTGAAAGCCAACCGCCATTGCCGACTTAGATGCTAGGTCTAAATCCGCGTAATGACACTCTTCACCATGAACATCAGTAAGCAAAACAAAGCCACCGCCCATATGGCGAAACTCCACAACCCAAGACCCCTCTTGAATTGAGGGCTCTATGATCGCTTCAACCAACAGATTTTCTCGATATAAATTTCGTAATTCATTGAGTGTCATATTCCATCCCTTGCTTTGACCTCACAACATAGACCTTATAAGAATAGACGCTAATTAGGTCTCTGTATTAAGGATGGTCGAAAGTGATGAATGTGCTAACTAATTCCAGAAAAGTATATACCCAAGTAACTTCAAGATGCTTGGGTATAACCAATAGATATAAAAAAACGCCACTTAATAAAGTGACGTTCTTAAATTTCGTTCTAGATTCGTTTTAATTGCCTAGAAGCGTACTTCTACGCCAGCAAACCAACCATCAACCATAACAAACGATTTAGGTGGCCCTGGCTTTGGGTCATCTAACGGATCAGGTTCTTTGTCCGTCTCAAGAGGTTTGTTCAGCTCTGAAGAGAAGAATTTGTCCGAATCAAGGTCGATCACACGATAGCCACCACGAAGTGCTATTTCAGTATCTGCCACTGGAATACGGTACTGAACACCCGCCATCAAATCGGTACTCTTAATACCGTTGCTATCACCAAATTCCATCGTACCAATGATATCAAGCTGAGTATTAGGGACATTGATTTCTGCGTTACCGTAGAAGCTCCAGGTAAACTCATCAAAACTTGTCGTTTTCGAACTGTACGGGTCTTTGTAATGTGAGTTTGCATACTGAGTAAATGTCACACCCGCATCGAAGTTCATCAACTTGTGATCCAACATTGTGTAGTAGAACGTGTAGTCATACTTATCAAACGCTAACAATGTTGTATCAACAGTAGAGTAGCGGAAACTCGCATTTGGCAGCTTAGGGGCATTATGCTCAAATGCGAAATACAACGAAGGTGAGTTTGAGTCACTCGACCTAGCTTCGTTCAGCTTTGTACTTCCCCACCACATATCAGCACCGATCTTAGTCGTGTAAGAAAACTCTTCTTCAGCGGACACAGCCGAACTTAAAGAAAGCATTCCCACTAAAGCAATTAATGGCATTTTATTCATTTGAGATAGCTCCAATTCCATATCGTTGTGCTAATTGTATGCACATTCATAGATTATTGGGGAAAATTCTACCACACATCTTAAATTCTAAAACGATAAACCGCTGACGAGTAAAGATTTGACGACACGATGACCTTAATAACGTCTTTGGTTAGAGCTGTGTACATAGTTTTTGAAAAACCACACACCCACTGCAATCACGATCAGCCAAGGCAGCAGTTTAAACACAACCCCCATCATACCTAAGACCAGCATGACCGCTAACGCGATTCCGGTTGCCGCTAGTACCGTCATAAACGTAATACCAGTAACGAGTAAAGTTGCGACGAAAATAAGAACAAAGATTAATTCAAACATAATGGTCTCCCTAATGAGTTCATGACCTATCTTTCCTACTTTCTAACATTGCAGCTTCCATACCAAGTTAGATACAACCATAAACTCCTTATTTATCAGGCAAATAAAAAGCCACACATCTTCATGCGTGGCTTTTCGGAAACTCACAATGGTAAATTTAGCCTCTAATGGCGAATTTAGCCTTGTTCTTTAAGCTTTTAACTTTTAGTTCTTGGCTTTTGCTTTAACCTTGAGGGTGTCTATACGTTTAGCTCTTTAGGGATCTTAGCCAATGCCGTCTGAATCACCTCAATGCCCGCGCCTTTCTTATGTGCATTCTCACTGATGTAACGACGCCATTGTCTTGCACCCGGCATGCTTTGGAACAAACCCAGCATATGACGAGAGATATGACCAAGGCTCGCTCCATTCGAAAGCTGACGCTCAATGTACGGGTACATCTCTTCAACTACTTGTGAACGCTTCTTGATTGGCGTGTCTAAACCAAAGATCTGCTGATCAACTTCAGCCAAGATAAACGGGCTATGGTATGCCTCACGACCAATCATCACACCATCAAGGTGCTGCAAGTGCTCTTTAGTTTGTTCTAATGTAGTAATGCCACCATTTACCGCAATCACTAGATCTGAGAAGTCTTTCTTGATTTGGTATGCACGATCGTAATCTAGCGGTGGGATCTCACGGTTCTCTTTCGGGCTAAGGCCACTCAACCACGCCTTACGCGCATGGATAGTAAATTGCTCACAACCGCCCTTTTCAGAAACAGTAGAAACAAACTTAGTCAGAAACTCGTAAGAATCTTGGTCGTCGATACCAATACGCGTTTTTACCGTAATTGGAATATCTGTGACTTCTTTCATCGCTGACACACAGTCTGCCACCAGCTCGGGCTCAGCCATTAGGCAAGCGCCAAAGCGACCATTCTGAACTCGGTCTGAAGGACAACCTACATTGAGGTTCACTTCATCATAACCACGCTCACCAGCAAGCTTGGCACAAGCCGCCAAATCAACCGGGTTTGAACCACCAAGTTGAAGTGCTAATGGGTGTTCTTGCTCGTTATACTCTAGAAAGTCGCCCTTACCATGTAAGATCGCACCAGTTGTGACCATTTCCGTGTACAGAAGCGTCTGCTGAGATAGCAAACGGTGAAAGTAACGACAGTGGCGGTCAGTCCAATCCAACATGGGTGCAACGGATAAGCGGTTAGCCGCGTATTTACTGGTATTGTCAGGTTTCATAAAGCGTTACTCAAAATCTATACACTGCATATATATACAGAAACTCGCTAGTTCAGCCGCAAGCTCCCCCACTCAGTACGCTTATAGTACGTATTGATGGAGTGGAACGAAGGCATCTAGCATTAAAAAGAACACTTCAAAGCGGTGAATCACGCTTCACAGTGGACATTGTAGTCAAAAATAATTCGGCGATTATACACAGGGAATCGAAAACATTCAGGAACAAAGACCAACTTATTTTTCCCTACAACTCACGAAGTGTTAGTGCAGGCTTTCAGCGAGTGAGAAACGAATTGGGTATTGAGGATTTGAGGTATCACGACCTACGAAGAGAGGGAGCAAGTCAGTTGTTTGGAAAGGGCTACTCTATTGAAGAAGTAGCTCAAGTGACTGGGCATAGATATCTAAATATTTTGTGGCAAGTTTATACTCAATCATTCCCAGCAAACCTTCATAAGAAATCATTAAACGACTGATAAATAAAAAGTAATAACCCCACAC
>NZ_JBFRVX010000452.1:0-1532 GCF_041475345.1 Vibrio sp. 10N.222.48.A3
GTGCTAATCGGTGTGTTGCTGATTGGTTTTATGATCACCGATGGCTTTGATATGGGAGTAGGAGCGTTGTTACCGTTTATCGGTAAAACCAACTCTGAAAGACGAGTGATGATTAACTCCATTGCACCCCATTGGGACGGCAACCAGGTGTGGTTAATTACCGCAGGTGGCGCTTTGTTTGCGGCTTGGCCGTTAGTGTATGCGACATCGTTTTCAAGCTTATATGTTGCGATGTACTTGGCTCTTATCTCATTGTGGCTGCGTCCTCTTGCACTTGAGTACCGAGCAAAGATCGACAGCGTTCAGTGGCGACAAGTATGTGACTTAGCAATCTCGTTCTCAGGCTTCTTCCCTCCTATCTTGTTTGGGGTGGCGTTTGGCAATTTGATGCAAGGCTTACCTTTTACGCTCAATAGCTTCTTGATGGTTGAGTACCACGGATCGTTTGTTGATTTGCTTAATCCGTTTGCTCTGTTGTGTGGCTTTGTTGGGTTATTGATGGCGTTGTTGCAAGGCAGTGCTTGGCTGATGATGAAAACCACCGATGCGCTATACAAAAAGGCAAGAACAGTGACGCAGGCGAGTGCTGTATTTGTCGCTTTCCTTATGGTGATTGGCTGTATGGCGATAAACCATATTGATGGGTATCTGATAGTCAGTGCGATGGATCATAGCTCGGCTTCAAATCCTTTGAACAAAGAAGTCGTTACACAAGCTGGCGCTTGGTTAACCAACTTCGATACGTACCCTTGGATGTGGTTTGCACCGATCGGCAGCGTGACCATTCCATTGCTGGCTTTGATTGGCGCAAGGTTGAAATGGGATGCGATTGCTTTTATTAGTTCAAGCCTGACTAACGCTTGCATCATCTTAACGGCGGGTTTCTCGATGTTCCCGTTCATTATCCCGTCTAGCGTTAATCCAAGCCATAGCTTAACCCTTTGGGATTCAACCTCTAGCGAACTGACCTTGAACATCATGACAGGCGTAGCATTTGTGATGGTGCCAATCATCCTTTGTTACACCGCTTTTAGTTATCGCACCATGTTTGGACGACTCGATAACGAGTATGTCGAACGCAACGGCAATTCACTGTATTAAGGAGTTTCTCATGTGGTATTTTGTTTGGATATTAGGCTTATTCCTAGCCTCTGCATTTGCAGTTTTGAATGTCATCAGCCTAGAGAAAAGTGACTCAGAAACTGAGTTCTGATTGACGTTTGATTCATAAAAAGACCAGAAGCATGATGCTCTGGTCTTTTTTATGAGCCTTCCTAAAGCGTAAGATTTGGTTCTTCCTTCGTGGTACAAGATGGTAAGACTTAAATCGAGTGAGCTGCATTCTTTTAAGTACACCTAAATCTCAACTCTATATAAGATTTAATCAAAACAATTTTATCTAACCTATTGTTAAATATTTAGTATTTGATAATGTGCTAGGTGCACATTAAGGATGTGTTTCATATTTAGCGATGAAAATAGTAGGAGTTGCGATGAGTATTATAGTGAGACGGTCTGAACCGTCAGATGCA
>NZ_JBFRVX010000453.1:0-3054 GCF_041475345.1 Vibrio sp. 10N.222.48.A3
AGAGACTAGAGACTAGAGCTAGGCAACTATCTAATGATTGACGTAGCAAACCGAGAATGGAACAGATAATCGCTCGAACTCTTTGATCCATCGCCATTGGTTGTCTTGCAATTTATCGCCGGGCCCTTTGACCTCAATCCAATGAAATTCATCGTCCTTGAACGCAATCAAATCCGGCATCCCAGTTCTAAATAGCTTTAAATCACTGAGCATCACTTTGAATAGCTCGACGATTAAGGCGTTCGGAATAGCCTCCATACTGTGCTCAATGAGTGCTTTAGGGAAATGGTTCCAATGAACGAATGGATTTGCGATACCGTATTTCTGGTCGTAGATATCAAGCAATTGGTTTAGTCCTTGCTCGGATATGGTTTGAAACACAGCCTGGATCTGTTCAGCTCGGTTGTCTATGAAGTCTGAATGGTACAGATCCAGAGGGCGATGTTGGTAACGATTAATAAATGCACTCTCAACGTCTGCGAAAATCACTTCCCAAAAGGCTAAGCCAAACAATCCACATAAAAAACTGTTCTCTGAAAAGTAGACTTCCCAACCTTGGTTTTCGAAATGTTGCTTCACCGCAAGTTCAACTCGCGTTTGGCTGAGGTCTAATTCCAGTTTTATCTCTTTGCAGCTCGGTTTTATGGTTCGAGAAACTTTGTGGCCCTGTTTCCGTAGTAGCCTGTTTTCAAGCTTAATAGCGACTTCCAGCTCTGATACATCTGATGGATTCGCTTTCATTTTCGTGACAATGTCACACATTAAGTTTAGCTCATCTTGCTTGTCATAGATGCGTGCAAGTCGTTCTCTGCTTGGGGGAAGTACGGATTGTTTGAACCAAAAGACAGCTTGATCGTTTTGGTTGAGCCTTTCTAGATCGCGAGCGATATCATTGATCAAACGCGATCGTTTTCTGGCAATGCTTCTGTGCTCTGATTCTTCAGGAATCGAGTTTAAAAGCTGCTCAAGAAACTCACCGTCTTTGCGGTCCCCTTCTGAATACAAGCGTTGAATATCACGTATCTGGAGCAGTTGATTGAGCTGTTCTCTAGAGGTGAAGAAACGACGCTGTTTGCTTAACGGGTAATTTTCGAAGGTGTTGAGTCCAAGATCGCTAAGAACGAATTGGCTTAGGTCTTGATAAGTATTGGCAAAGAACAGTAGTAGCAAGACATCAATAACTTCAGATTCGACAACGTAAATACAATCGAATGACAAGTTTTGGAACTGGTCAAAAGGTTGGTGTTCGAGCAAAGCCAAGAGTTCGTCTTTCTTCGCTGTCTGATTGTTCATAAGAAATGGGAATGCGCTGAACAGCTCTGGTTTAGTCAGTAGATGCAATCCTAATTCGAGATCATTAATGACAAGATTATGTTGTTCGGTAGGGTGGCTTAACGCAATGAAGTTCGATGTGTTTAGCTCTTGTAGGGCGTTTTTCAGATCTGGAATTTCAGCATAGTCGAGCTTATCACTTCGAAACCAGCAGCCTTTGCGAGAAAGCAAACGAATCATTAGACACTGGCTTGCGACTGAAAGACGTTTGTATTCAGACAACCAACGGCATTCATCGTCACTCAGCAGATCTGGATAGAGTGTTTGAGCGTGTTCAATCAGTCGATTGAAGTTGTCGAGATAATAAGTAGGGGAGAGCTGAGGAGTGGTTTCTATCGTCAATGGATTAGTCGCTTGATACAAAAAGAGCCTAACCCTAAGGTTAAGCTCTTTCTATTTTTAATCAATCGAGAACTGAGTTAAGCGCTTGCTTGCTTAAGTTCTGTTGCTTTCGCTTCTGAGATTGGTTTAGTCACGATAGCTAGAACAATACACACGGCCATCATAGCAGCAGAGATTGTGTAAGCTAGGCCGTAACCTTCGCCATTCGTCATTGAGTAACCAACAACCGCAGCACCGATAGCACCACCGATACCCCATGCCGTGTAAAGCACGCCGTAGTTCGTACCGTAGTTTTTCAGGCCGTAGAATTCCGCAGTTAGTGTTGGGAATACTGCTAGAAGTGTACCGTAACCAACAGCTGCGATAGCCGTACCAATGATTAGCGTAAATTCAGAGTTGAACGTAGCGAATAGAGCCATGTTCGCACCTTGAAGGATGAACGCTAAAAGTAGAGTACGTACGCCACCGATTTTATCTGCAAGCATACCTGCAGCAACACGACCGCCTGAGTTGAATACAGCAAGGATAGACGCTAGGTAAACCGCGTTTGGTAGGTTCGCTTGAACGCTAGCAATCGTAGTGATGTTACCGATGATCATAAGACCAACAGAAGCAGCAAATGCGTACATGATCCATAGAGAGTAGAACTGAGGAGTCTTCAGCATTACTTTCCATGTTAGGTCTTCAGTCTTCTTAACCGCTTTAGGTGCTTGGCCTTCTTTTACTTTAGGCTCAGCTGGCGTGTAATCCGCTGGTGGGTTGTTGATCGTTGCCGCTAGAGGTACTGCGATTGCAAGTACACCAACACCAAGAATCATAAAGCTTGTTTGGATACCCATGCTATCGATTAGCGCAGAAGTTAGTGGTGCTAGGTAAATAGCAGCAAGACCGAAGCCTGCAGCGATTAGACCGTTAACCATACCTTTCTTAGAAGAATGGAACCATTTCATTGCTGATGGAGAAAGACATGCGTAACCGAAGCCGATACCAGCACCTGTCATCACGCCAAACGTTAGGTTTAGCATCATAGGAGTCGTAGCGAAACCAGAAGCAATCATACCTAGGCCAGTAAGCGCTGTACCAAGAATAAGGATCTTACGTGGACCCATACGGTCTTGTAGGATGCCTGCAACAAGAAGACAAACAGAGAATGTGATAGTTGCAATAGCGTAAGGTGAAGATGCTTCAGCAGCACTCCAACCAGCTTCAGTAACTAGCGCCTTGTTAAATACACTCCAAGCATACAGGATGCCAAGACAAAGGTTGATACAGAAGCCTGCTAGCAGGATACGTGATGCTTTATCAATCTTGCTCATTTTTATTCTCAGTTTTGTCGTTGGTCAGTGGTGAGCCACTTAACTAAAGACGGGTTATTGTGAT
>NZ_JBFRVX010000454.1:0-1966 GCF_041475345.1 Vibrio sp. 10N.222.48.A3
CTTTCAGTCATTAAATACTGAAGTACCTCTTTCCTGAATTTTTCCGGTTTCATCTCTCTAATTGAAGACATCAACGAGTCTCACAAATCAGACACTCAGTATAGGGGGCCGCAGCTCTATTGATATATGAGTAATATTTCCATGCGTGATACTTCAATAATTTGGATGCAACGGATCGGTCGATTACACAGAAAGTGCCTATAAAGGCAGGCTCGTGTTAATGTTTTGTGGTGGGTGTTCTCGGTAGTTATTGATTTGGTGGTAAATATTTCCAAGATGGAAGAAGAAAAGGAAGAGGTGATGTGAGACTAAAACTCTTTGCTAGAAGGTGCGCAACCTAAATGCTGAAGTAAAACATAGATGCTGTCTTGATAAAGAGCTACGCGACGAAACAGATCCGCAAACGTCTGATCACCGCCAAAACAAGCTTGGATATAGTGGTTAATTTCATTCGTGTCGTAGCCTTCGACGTACAAACTTCTAACCCATTGATACTCAACTGCTTTCAAGTTCGTCAGTGTAGATTCGCAAAGGGTGGGAAATGTCGTGCTCAAAAGTGGCTCCAAGAAATTTAAATACATCCATTATGATTGGCGGTATTTAAACAGAGCAAAATGACGACTTTATTACAGTCAAAATAAATCCGTGAACAAGTATCGGATCATTTTAACTTTTGACTGGGTATCACGCTTTATAGTCAGCATTAGGTGTGTAACGGATTTACTTGGGTATAGAGAAGGAGTTGAAAATGCCAAGCAAGTACTGCCTGGCATCGTAATAAGGTTTTGTAGGTTAGATCTGCTAGTGGCGCCTATTTAAGATACTTCACGTGCGCTTCCATCTCTTCACCTATCTGCTTTCGCATGTTCATTAGGCGAATAGCCGAATCTCTTAATTCAATGTCTTCTGGCGTTTCTGGCACCCATTCTGGCACCTTAGTCGGGTTACCATTCTCATCAACAGCGACCATAATAACGATACAGTGAGTCGTTAGGCGGTTGTTGAGTTCTTTAGGGTCACTAGCTTGAACGTCGATAGCGATGTGCATAGAAGATGAACCCGTATAAATGACCTTCGCACTTACTTCAACAAGGTTTCCGACATGGATAGGAGCAACGAATCGAATACCACCAGCGTAAGCGGTAATACAGTACTTACCACTCCATCCAGCAGAACAAGCATAAGCCGCTAAATCGACCCATTTCATTACTGCACCACCATGAACTTTACCACCAAAGTTCACATCCCCGGGTTCAGCTAAAAAACGCAGAGTAACGTCTCGTTTACCATCTTGTCGGCTATTGTGACTGCTCATCTATCTTCCTTCATTATTATCGTTCTGAATAACATGCTCGTTACTTGCTAATAACAATATACTTAAGATGACATAAATTAAAGCGGATAATCTCACTAACAAGACTATTTTTTCAAACAGATGGCGAGCTGATGACTATTGATGTTTAAAGGAGGTGTACGTGACGCTCCAACAGAGGAGTACTCTATCGAGCAAGTTGGCCGAAGGGTCGATTGCAAAAAAAAACACCTAGCGGAATGCTAGGTGTTTCTAAGCCGTGTGGTACTCATATCGGTACCTTTTTGAGTTAGCCAACTAACCGTCGCTTATCTGGTTTAGTTAAAGTGATGGTATCTTAATTAATCCCAAAACGATAGTTTTGATTGTTTTCTTATAAGCTCACTTTCTGTTCGAAAAGTATAGAACCTTCGCGTGGATATTTCCTTTCGTATTATTGCCAGAAAACTCTTTTAATGCATTTTGCAGTAATAATCTGTATTTATCGGGAAATTAAGGTGTTAAAACTAAATTGGCATCAATTTTAAAGTATTCACTTTTGTATAAACCAAAGTAACTAGACGGTTCTTTTGTTGCTATAACTTTTCTCAATGGCTCATAATGATCTGGGTTACATGAGTCGTGTGACCATAGGAGAGCGATTAGATCAACAGT
>NZ_JBFRVX010000455.1:0-1980 GCF_041475345.1 Vibrio sp. 10N.222.48.A3
CTTACCACCTCTAAAACAATTAACTATTTATCAATAATGCTTTTACAATAAATGAATGCATTACCTTTGCTTAACTCGTTAGTAGAACTGGCCTTGAAGGCTTGATTCAAACGCTAGCTTAAGTAAGCCCCCTAATAATAAAATAAAATTCTAATTGTGGAGTGTGACTATGACCGCACGTGAAACTGTGGTTCCAGTTTTACTTGAAAAAGTTTACAAACTGATTCAAGACAAACTTGACCTTGCTCATCGACCTCTCGTAACTCAACTTGCTCAACACTTGTTTAGTAATGTTTCTCACGACGATCTAACTCAGAGAAACGAATCCGATTTATATGGTGCTGTAGTTAGCTTATGGCATCACATCAATGAAAAGAAAGCTGACCAAATCTCTGTTCGTGTTTTTAACCCGACAGTAAGTCGTCAAGGTTGGCAATCTACTCACACTATCGTAGAGATAGTCGTACCAGATAGCCCATTCCTTGTAGACTCTGTAAAAATGGCGCTGACTCGCCTAG
Organism: Vibrio sp. 10N.222.48.A3; assembly: GCF_041475345.1. Classification (NCBI taxonomy): domain Bacteria; kingdom Pseudomonadati; phylum Pseudomonadota; class Gammaproteobacteria; order Vibrionales; family Vibrionaceae; genus Vibrio; species Vibrio sp. 10N.222.48.A3. The sequence goes on from NZ_JBFRVX010000455.1 coordinate 519, forward strand.
ACCTTTCTTCTCACCTTATGCTTCACAATCCAACACAAATCTCTCGCACTGATAAGGGCAGTGTTGTCGGCGTGAGCAATAACGAAGGTGCATTCCAATCGCTTTTCCATATCGAAGTAGACCGTCTTAGCAGCAAAGCTGAAATGACAGCGCTCAAAACGGAACTACTGGATATCTTTACCGATACTGGTTTAGTCGTGAACGATTGGCTGAAGATGGTTGAAAAACTTGAGGAAGTAACGAATCAAGTTGAAAAGCAAAAAGAAAGTATTCCTGTAGACGGCCAACGTTTTGATGAGACGTTGGCGTTTCTTCGTTGGTTAGGCGAGCACAACTTTACGTTTATGGGCTACAAGGAATATGACCTTGTTTCTGTAAATGGCGACACAGAACTACAACCGACCAAGGAGCAAGGCCTTGGTTTGTTTGCGAATTCAGATCGTGTGCGTAACGTTAAGCTGTCTGAGTTTTCTGACTCGGCACGCTTAGAAGCGAAAAAACCGTATGTACTTATCGTAACCAAGGGCAACACGGCTTCACGCATTCACCGCCCAGCTTACAATGATTACATTGGTATTAAGAAGTTCGATAAGAACGGTAAGGTCATTGGTGAACACCGCTTTACTGGTCTTTACACCTCTGCCGTTTATAACCAAACCGTTGAAACTATTCCTCTTGTTCGCGAGAAAGTAGAGCGTATCTTAGACGCGAGTGGTTACCGTGAAGGTTCATACTCTTACAAAGCTCTGCACAACATTCTAGAAAACTACCCGCGAGATGAACTGCTTCAAGCTCGTGAAGAAGAATTGCTAGAAGTCGGTACTGGCGTAGTTCAAATGCAAGATCGCGATCTTCTGCGTTTGTTTGTTCGCAAAGACCCGTTTGGCCGTTTCTTTAGCTGCATGGTTTACGTTACCAAAGATCGTTACAACACCGAACTTCGTCGTCAAACCCAACGCATCTTGAAGCAGTATTTCGGTTGCGAAGAAGAGGTCGAATTCACGACATACTTCTCTGAAAGCCCACTGGCGAGAACGCACTATATTGTTCGTGTTGATAACAACAACATGGATGTGGACGTGAAAACAATTGAGCAAAATTTAATGGAAGTATCGTCTACGTGGGATGACCGCCTGTCTGAATCAATCGTTGCTAACTTCGGTGAGAGCAAAGGTCTTCCGTTATCGAAAGAGTACATGCGTGCATTCCCACGTTCGTACAAAGAAGACATGATGCCTGGTTCTGCGGTTGCAGATATCGAGCGTTTAGAAGCACTAAGTGAAGACAACAAACTGGGCATGCTTTTCTACCGCCCTCAAGAAGAAGCGGCAGACTCTAAAGCTGTTCGTTTGAAGCTGTTCTACCACAGTGATGAGCCGATTCACCTGTCTGATGTTATGCCAATGCTTGAAAATTTTGGCCTGCGCGTTATTGGTGAATCACCTTATGAAGTACGCAAGAC
>NZ_JBFRVX010000456.1:0-4023 GCF_041475345.1 Vibrio sp. 10N.222.48.A3
ATATTGAAGGTTCTAAGCGTAACTTCTCTCGTTCATATTTTACTCGCGCTAAAGGCGGGGTACTAATGAAGTCGATCACGGTTGCTATCCGCAATGGTGAAGACCGAGTGATTGGCTTATTGTGTATTAACGTGAACTTAGATGCGCCATTCTCACAAGTTCTGCAATCTTTCATGCCTACGCAAGACGCGGACGAAGCTGCGTCATCTGTTAACTTTGCTAGTGATGTTGAAGAACTTGTCGACCAAACGGTTGAACGCACGATTGAAGAGATCAATGCAGACAAATCTGTATCGAACAACACCAAAAATCGCCAAATCGTGATGGAGCTATACGACAAAGGTATTTTCGACATCAAAGACGCGATTAACCGCGTTGCTGAGCGATTGAATATCTCTAAGCACACAGTGTACTTGTACATCCGTCAACGTAAAACAGAGGATGAAGAGGGTTGTTAAGCTATACACTCTTAGTTAATGGACCCGTTTACGGCTCACAATCCGCAAGAAGTGCTTATCAGTTTGCTGTGGCTCTATTGAAACAGGGCCACAAACTTCACAGTGTGTTCTTCTATCAAGACGGCGTCAGTAATGGCTCTGGCATTACTGTGCCGGCTAATGATGAATTTGACTTAGCTGCCGCTTGGCAAAAACTGGCGGACGAGCACAATGTTAGCCTAGAGACATGTGTTGCTGCTGCGCTAAGGCGTGGAGTTATCAGCACTGAAGAAGCGGCGCAACATCAATTAATTGCCTCTAACTTGGCGACAGGGTTTACCCAAGCTGGCTTAGGGAGTTTATCTGAAGCACTTCTGACGCAAGATAGGGTTGTCCAGTTTTGAGCTCATTAGCATTTATATTTAACAGCTTTCCTCATACAACGGCTGCAGGTAGGGAAGGGCTAGACGCATTGTTAGCGGCTTCAGCTTACAGTGAAGACATCAGCGTATTCTTTGTCGCTGATGGCGTTACACAGCTTCTCAAAGCGCAACAGCCTGATGAATCCTTATCACGTGACTATATTTCTGCATTCAAGCTTATGGACCTCTACGACATCGAGCAGGTTTACGTGTGTCAACATAGCCTCAATCAGTTTGGTCTCTCGACTGATAACTTACTGATCGATGTGACTGCGCTAGAAATGAATGAGTTGACGCAGAAGTTAGCTCAGAGCCAAAAAATACTGACTTTCTAGGGAACGTTATGCTTCATATTGTAAAATCAGTAGACAAACTCAAGCTTGCATTGATGTACTCGCAACAAAAGGACCATATCCTTTTGGTTGAAGATGCGGTGTATGTTTGCCTTCCAAATCATGAGTTATTCAATCAAATCTCCACCGTTAAACATGTGTCGGTATTAAAAACAGATCTTTATAGTCGAGGTTTACAACAACTTGCTTCAAGCACCCTGGATCAAGTGGACTTCGATGGATTCGTAAAACTGACTGTTTTGAACGACAAATCAGTCACTTGGTAGCTGCATTTTATCAGTGTGGTTAAAAAAAGACCATCCTGAGCTCTAGACGGCTAAAAAAGATCTGTATATTTCTTGACACACATCCCACTGCTGAATAGAATTTTGCGTCCCTATTTACACTATGTGTAATAGGGCTAGATTTTTCATCAAGCTTACTTTCAAGTAAATCAGGAGCTAGTTAATGGCAACTATTAACCAGTTGGTACGTACTCCTCGTGTAAAGCAGGTTGTTAAAAGCAACGTGCCTGCACTAGAAGCGTGCCCACAAAAACGTGGTGTATGTACTCGCGTATATACTACTACTCCAAAAAAACCGAACTCAGCACTACGTAAAGTATGTCGTGTTCGTCTAACTAACGGCTTTGAAGTTACTTCATACATCGGCGGCGAAGGTCATAACCTTCAAGAACACAGTGTTGTTCTTATCCGTGGTGGTCGTGTTAAAGATTTACCAGGTGTGCGTTACCACACTGTTCGCGGTGCACTTGACTGTGCAGGCGTTAACGACCGTAAGAAAGGTCGTTCTAAGTATGGTGTGAAACGTCCTAAGTCTTAATGCGTCTTTTTTTAAAAGAAAGCGTTAAGTAAGGCCAAACACTATTTATTTATTATTCTGAAAAGTTTTGGAAAAAACCTGAAGAAGACAACGGAGAAATTCCATGCCACGTCGTCGCGTAATAGGCCAGCGTAAGATCCTTCCAGATCCTAAGTTCAAATCTGAGCTGCTGGCAAAATTCGTTAACATCCTTATGGTTGACGGAAAAAAATCTACTGCAGAGAAGATTGTTTACACTGCACTAGAAGTTATGGCTGAGAAATCTGGTAAAGATCACTTAGCTGTATTTGAAGAAGCTCTTGAAAATGTTCGTCCAGCGGTAGAAGTTAAATCTCGCCGTGTGGGTGGTTCAACTTACCAAGTACCTGTAGAAGTTCGTCCGGTTCGCCGTAACGCTCTTGCTATGCGTTGGGTAGTTGAAGCTGCGCGTAAGCGTGGTGAAAAATCTATGGCTCAACGCCTAGCTGCTGAAATGCTAGACGCGTCTGAGAACAAAGGTACTTCGGTTAAGAAACGTGAAGACGTTCACCGTATGGCTGACGCAAACAAAGCGTTCGCACATTACCGCTGGTAATACCTTTTTAGTGCTGCAAGTTTCCTTGCAGCACTTCTTTAGTTCCTATGCTTATGCTAGGAACTATTGCTATTTCTAGGGCAAGCACTTTTTAGCGAAGTATCGCTTCTAGCGCATAATCTAGACATAGCAATAGTCCCTAAGTCTCTAATAAGAGGATTCAACCGTGGCTCGTAAAACTCCTATTGAGCAATACCGTAATATCGGTATCGTTGCTCACGTAGATGCAGGTAAAACAACCACAAGTGAACGTATTCTGTTCTATACCGGTCTTTCTCACAAAATCGGCGAAGTTCACGATGGTGCAGCAACCATGGATTGGATGGAGCAAGAGCAAGAGCGCGGTATTACGATCACTTCAGCAGCAACTACTACGTTTTGGCGTGGTATGGAAGCTCAGTACTCTGACCACCGTATTAATATCATCGACACTCCGGGGCACGTTGACTTCACAATCGAAGTAGAACGTTCTCTGCGTGTACTTGATGGTGCAGTTGTTGTGTTCTGTGGCTCATCTGGTGTTGAACCTCAGTCAGAGACTGTATGGCGTCAAGCTGATAAATACCAAGTTCCACGTATGGTTTTCGTTAATAAAATGGACCGTACAGGCGCAGACTTCTTGCGTGTAGTTGAACAGATCAAGGATCGCCTAGGCGCAACTCCTGTTCCAATTCAACTGAACATTGGTGCTGAAGAAAACTTCCAAGGCGTTGTCGATCTTATCAAGATGAAGGCGATTAACTGGAACGAAGCTGACCAAGGCATGACTTTCACGTACGAAGATATTCCTGCAGACATGCAAGAAATGGCTGAAGAATATCGTACAGAACTTGTTGAAGCTGCTGCAGAAGCAAATGAAGAGCTGATGGATAAGTACCTTGAAGAAGGTGAACTAACAGAAGCTGAAATCAAACAAGGTCTTCGTACTCGTACCCTTAATAATGAAATCGTACTTGCTACATGTGGTAGTGCATTCAAAAATAAAGGTGTACAAGCTGTTCTAGATGCAGTTGTTGACTTCCTTCCTTCTCCTGTCGATGTACCTGCAATTAAAGGTATCGATGAAGACGAGAACGAAGCAGAGCGTCATGCAGACGACAAAGAACCGTTCTCAGCGCTAGCATTTAAAATTGCAACAGACCCATTTGTTGGTACTTTAACTTTCATCCGTGTTTACTCTGGTGTTGTTGAAAGCGGTAAAACAGCTTACAACTCTGTGAAGAAACAACGTGAACGTTTAGGGCGCATTGTTCAAATGCACTCAAACAAGCGTGAAGAAGTAAAAGAAGTACGAGCAGGTGACATCGCAGCCATTATCGGCCTTAAAGATGTTACTACTGGTGAAACTCTATGTGATCAGAACCATAAAATTGTTCTTGAACGTATGGAATTCCCAGATCCAGTTATTCAGATCG
>NZ_JBFRVX010000457.1:0-8470 GCF_041475345.1 Vibrio sp. 10N.222.48.A3
ATACAGATATAAAAAACGCCCGCTATAGAGCGGGCGTTTTGATTCTCAATTAACTAATTAATCAATTAGATAATCAGAATTAGAAGTCGTAACGTAGACCTAGAGCTAGCTCGTCTTCAGCTTGTGCTGAAGTTGCAGCAAGGTTGCCGCCAGCAGTACCGAACTGGTCACCCGCTGAGATTAGGTTGAAGTTGTACGATACATAGCCACGGAAGTTAGGCTTGAAGTAGTACGTTGCATCAACAGCGATATTGTCAGCAGACGTTTCACCATTAGTTTCAGCGTTGTTGTATGTAGATGAGAATACTGTTTGACCTAGAGTGTAAGCCGCTGCTACTTCGTAACCAGTGTAATCACCGTCGTTCTTAGCAACTTGACCATCTGTAAATACACCAGCGAAGTATAGGTCGCCCATAGTGTAAGAACCAGAAAGCATGTATTCGTCTTGTGCGTTGTTACCAGAGTATTGACTTGCGTAACCTGCACCTAGTTTAACACCAGTTTCACCGATTGCGTAGATACCAGATAGAGAGTAACCATCAGCACTGTTGTCGCTGTAAGAAGCAACAGCATCGCCTTCGCCTGCTGGAGTACCGTCAGCTTTTAGTTCTGTACGGTCAGCAAAACGGTAGCTTGCTTTAACGCTTAGGTCTTGGAATTGACCTTTGTAAGAAAGCATGTTGTCAGCACGGTCAGCAGCATTGATTTTCATTGCTGCAGAGTTACCGTGGTAAGCCATGATATCGGTAAAGTCAGTGATTACGCCTAGAGCGCCGTCGTTTTTACCGTAAGTTACTTCACCAAATGTACCGCCAAGTCCAGCGTAAGCGTAACGGTTAGTTAAGCTGTCGCTGTTTTTGTCAGTGCCTGCGCCGTTTTCAGCCGTTGTGAACTCGCCTTCGTAGAAACCAACACCGTATAGGCCATCTTGGATTTCAACTTGACCTAGGAAGTTAAGACGGATACGAGAGTTGTCTTGAGCGTTACCATCTTTCATAGATAGACGAGCTTCCGCACGGCCACCCATTTCTAGAGAAGTACCGTCTTGGTTGTATAGTTCTGAAGCGTTAGCACCAGTAGCAAGAGCTGCAGCAGATACAGCAAGCGCGATCATAGTCTTGTTCATGTTATTAATTCCTAATTACTGTCCATAAAGGTATTTATCAAGGATTTGAATCCTTTTTGTATATTGCTCGTATTAATCAAGCTTCATAATCATGCTTAGAACAAAAGCGTGAAACTTGCCAGAGCAATCCGTGGGGTACTTTTTACCCCTAAAGTTCCACCATCAGGTAGTAAAATGATATCAATAAAAATTATGAACACTGTTTTATTGAGTTTGCGTGTGTTTAAGTATTTGTTTTTATATGATTTTTATAAAAGTGTGATCTGTGTTTATTTGGTTTATTTTTGTTTTTTTTAGATATTTCATCGCTAACTTATTGATGGTGAGGTTATTATTCATTTTTGTGATGTCTGTAATTTAGACCTAGATAAAGCTTTTATAACGCAAAGTGGAATAAAGGTGATTTAGCCATAAAGTTTGTTTACACTAAGCCAAATCGTTTTGTTTCTATCACCCAATAAGTATGTTGGGTGGATTTATGTTGGCCAAAGAAAGCTTTGGCATAGAGGTAAAAAATGGAAAAGGTTCCAATGACAGTACGTGGCGCTCAGCAGCTACGTGACGAATTAGATCGCCTACTTAAGCTACGTCCTATTATTTCAGCAGCTATTGGTGAAGCTCGTGAACTCGGTGACTTGAAAGAGAATGCTGAATACCACGCCGCTCGTGAAGAGCAGGGTATCTGTGAAGCTCAAATTCGAGATATTGAATATAAGCTATCACTGGCTCAGATCATCGATGTAACGCAGATGGATAACACAGGTAAGATTATCTTTGGCACGACAGTGACTTTGATTGACGTAGATACGGATGAAGAATTCCGCTACCAAATCGTTTCTGAAGATGAAGCCGATATCAAAACGGGTCGCATTTCTGTGAAATCCCCAATTGCACGTGGCCTTATCGGTAAGATGGAAGGCGATGAAGTACTGATCTCTACCCCAGGTGGTGATAAAGACTTCGAAATCGACAAAGTAGAATACATCTAATTGAATTTTCTTTGTTTTTGATAAGTAAAAAGGTCGCTAATGCGACCTTTTTCGTTTCTCACGCTACACTAAAAGCTAAGCGCAGTGGCTTTCTTTTAATGAAGTTAGCTTATATCAAGCTCGCTTACTTGCGTGGAATCTCGATTTTACGTGCTTCTGACTGACGGAACAGTACTAGAACTTTACCGATAGTCTGTACTTTCTCAGCTTTAGATTCACGTACAATTGCATCGATAATCAGTTGCTTAGTCTCACGGTCTTCTGATGCAACTTTAATCTTGATCAGTTCGTGGTGGTCTAGAGCTAATTCGATTTCCGCTAGAACAGCTTCAGTAAGTCCATTTGCGCCCATTAGCACAACAGGTTTTAAACTGTGAGCTAGGCCCTTTAGATGCTGCTTTTGTTTGGTACTTAGGTTCATTACGCGGCCAATTTTATTTAGTATTAGGGTTGAAAAAACCTATTTTAACGCCATCTAAAGCTGAAGACTATAATTTATTCAGCAATTAGTACTTTCCTCCAATTTAGGTATCCAATGAGCAAACAGAAACACTCGGCCAGTTCGGGCCGTTGGTTGAAGGAACACTTCGACGACAAGTACGCAAATGAAGCCAGAAAAAAAGGCTATCGTTCGCGTGCTTATTTCAAAATGGAAGAGATTCAAACGAAAGATAAATTGCTGACTCCAGGGATGACCATTGTGGATTTGGGTGCAGCGCCTGGCGGTTGGTCTCAATATGCTGCTAAGATTATCGGAGACAACGGTCAAATCATTGCGTGTGACTTGTTACCAATGGATCCGATTGCTGGAGTGAGCTTTTTACAAGGCGATTTCCGCGAAGAAGCTGTGCTAGATGCGTTGCTGGAACGTATACAACCAAACATGGTTGATGTCGTGATGTCTGATATGGCACCTAATATAGCAGGCAACAATTCTGTGGATCAGCCAAGAGCTATGTATTTAGTTGAATTAGCTTTGGATATGTGTCGACAAGTTCTAGCTACCAATGGTAGTTTTGTTGTAAAAGTATTCCAAGGCGAAGGGTTTGACCAATATGTTAAGGACGTCCGTGAGATGTTTAAAACAGTCAAAGTTAGAAAACCCGACTCTTCTCGAGCTCGCTCTCGTGAAGTGTTTATCGTAGCAACTGGTTACAAAGGTTAACGATTCTCTTCCAAGAGTGAGAGTTAACAACATGGCTACAGGTTACAAACTGTAGTACCCTACCTTTAATTACAATTAGTTATCGAGAGGCTTACACCTTGAGTGACATGGCAAAAAATTTAATTCTGTGGCTTGTTATCGCGGTAGTGTTGATGTCGGTATTCCAGAGCTTCGGCCCTGGGGAAAGTAACGGCAGAGCAGTAGATTACACCACGTTTGTACAGGAAGTTGGCCAAGGCCAGATTCAAGACGCACAGTTCAATAACAGCGAAATCACTTTCACACGTCGTGGTGGTGGCTCTAAGTATGTAACTTACATGCCTGTTTATGATCAAAAGCTACTTGATGACTTAATTAATCAAAACGTAAAAGTTCAGGGTACACCACCTGAAGAGCAGAGCCTGCTTGGCACTATCTTCATTTCATGGTTCCCAATGATCTTACTGATTGGTGTGTGGATTTTCTTCATGCGTCAAATGCAAGGCGGCGGCGGCGGTAAAGGCGCAATGTCTTTTGGTAAGAGCAAAGCTCGAATGATGAGCGAAGAACAAATCAAAACGATGTTTGCTGATGTTGCTGGTTGTGACGAAGCAAAAGAAGACGTGAAAGAGCTTGTGGATTACCTTCGTGACCCAAGCCGCTTCCAAAAGCTTGGTGGTAAGATCCCGACAGGTATCCTGTTGGTAGGTCCTCCTGGTACGGGTAAGACATTGCTTGCAAAAGCGATTGCTGGTGAAGCGAAAGTACCGTTCTTTACTATCTCTGGTTCTGACTTCGTTGAAATGTTTGTTGGTGTTGGTGCATCTCGTGTGCGTGACATGTTCGAACAAGCGAAGAAAGCAGCGCCTTGTATCATCTTTATCGATGAAATCGATGCGGTAGGTCGTCAACGTGGCGCTGGTGTTGGTGGTGGTCACGATGAACGTGAGCAAACACTTAACCAAATGCTGGTTGAGATGGATGGTTTCGAAGGTAACGAAGGTATTATTGTTATCGCTGCGACTAACCGTCCAGACGTACTAGACCCTGCATTACTTCGTCCTGGTCGTTTTGACCGTCAAGTTGTGGTTGGTCTACCTGATGTACGGGGTCGTGAACAGATTCTTAAAGTACACATGCGTAAAGTGCCACTGTCAGGTGATGTTGAACCATCTCTGATTGCTCGTGGTACTCCAGGTTTCTCTGGTGCAGACCTTGCGAACCTTGTTAACGAAGCGGCTCTTTTTGCTGCTCGTGGTAACAAACGCAATGTATCTATGGTTGAGTTTGAACTTGCGAAAGACAAAATTATGATGGGTGCAGAGCGCCGTTCAATGGTGATGTCTGAGGAAGTGAAAGAGTCAACGGCTTACCACGAAGCAGGTCACGCAATTGTTGGTCGTTTGGTACCTGAACACGATCCAGTGTATAAAGTATCAATCATCCCACGTGGTCGTGCGCTTGGTGTAACTATGTACTTACCTGAGCAAGACCGCGTAAGCATGTCTCGCCAGCATCTAGAATCAATGATCTCTAGCTTGTACGGTGGTCGTCTTGCTGAAGAACTTATCTACGGTAAAGACAAAGTTTCGACCGGTGCGTCAAACGATATCGAGCGTGCAACTGATATTGCTCGTAAGATGGTAACGCAGTGGGGCTTCTCGGAAAAACTAGGTCCTCTTCTTTATGCTGAAGAAGAAGGCGAAGTTTTCCTAGGTCGCGGCATGAGCCAGGCGAAACATGTTTCTGACGATACAACTCGACTTATCGATGAAGAAATTCGCATTCTTATCGACCGCAACTACGCTCGAGCTAAGCAAATTCTAGAAGATAATATGGATTTGATGCACTCGATGAAAGATGCGCTTATGAAGTACGAAACGATCGATGCGGGTCAGATTGATGACCTCATGGAGCGTAAGACTGACATTCGTGAGCCTGCTGGTTGGGGTGATCAGGCGAAAGCAGAACCTGCAAAGGAAGAAGCTAAACCTGAAGCTAAATCAGAAGCCGAGCCAAAAGCTGAAGAGTCGACAGTTGAAGAAGTTAAATCTGAATCAGATGATGCTCAAAACAAAGATTCTTAATTGCTAAGCTTTAAATTAAAACCCTGAGTACGCTCAGGGTTTTTCTGTTTCTAGCCCAAGATATTTTTTACCTTTAAGACCCACCTTCCATGATATTAAAAGCACACAATAAAACGCTCGTTTTAGACCGCCCACATGTGATGGGTATCCTCAATGTTACGCCTGACTCTTTCTCTGATGGCGGAAAATTCAATTCATTAGATAATGCTTTACTGCAAGCAGAGCGAATGATTCAGGCTGGTGTTAGCATTATTGATATTGGTGGTGAGTCGACTCGTCCAGGTGCTCCAGAGGTGTCCTTAGAGGAAGAGTTAGCTCGAGTTATCCCGGCGATTAGAGCGATTCGCGCCAAGTTTGATGTTTGGATCTCGATTGATACCAGCAAAGCTGAGGTGATGCGCCAGGCTGTTGATGCAGGGGCAGATTTGATCAATGATGTACGCGCACTGCAAGAGCCCGGATCTCTAGAAGTGGCCGCAGAGGCTAATGTACCTATTTGCTTGATGCACATGAAAGGTCAGCCAAGAACCATGCAAGCCAATCCAAGCTACGAAGATGTTCTAACAGATGTCGAAGACTTTTTACAAGAAAGGGTCGAAGCTTGTGAGGCGGTCGGTATATCAAAAGAGCAGCTGATTCTTGACCCTGGTTTTGGTTTTGGTAAAACCATCGAACACAATTACCATTTATTAGCGCACCTTGAAAAGTTTCATACGCTTGGTTTGCCTGTCTTAGCGGGGATGTCGAGAAAATCGATGATCTTTAAGCTACTAGACAAAGTCCCAGCTGACTGCATGGTCGCTAGCGTTACTTGCGCAACAATCGCAGCAATGAAAGGTGCACAAATTATTCGCGTTCACGATGTTGAAGATACATTGGAAGCGATGAAGATAATCGAAGTGATGAATAACAATCACTAATCATAATTAAGGAAAATCAATATGTCTGATAAAAGACGTTACTTCGGCACAGATGGTGTACGTGGAAAAGTGGGCCAGTACCCAATCACACCTGATTTTGTTTTGAAGCTTGGCTGGGCTGCTGGTCGTGTTCTTGCAAAGCAGGGCACAAAGAAAGTGATCATTGGTAAAGATACTCGTATTTCTGGCTACATGCTTGAGTCTGCTTTAGAAGCTGGCTTAGCTGCTGCTGGTCTTCAAGCTACGTTTACGGGGCCAATGCCGACACCGGCTGTTGCCTACCTAACACAAACTTTCCGTGCTGAAGCGGGGATTGTTATCTCTGCATCGCACAACCCCTTCTATGACAACGGCATCAAGTTCTTCTCGTCTGAAGGTACTAAATTGTCGGATGAGATTGAACTCGCCATCGAAGCTGAGCTAGACAAAGATATCGAGTGCGTTGAATCTTCTGAATTAGGTAAAGCGGTGCGCCTAAATGATGCAGCAGGCCGTTATATTGAATTTTGTAAAAGTACATTCCCACACAAAATGACGCTAGCTGGTATGAAAATTGTGGTGGATTGCGCGCATGGTGCGACTTACCACATTGCGCCGGCTGTATTTAAAGAGCTGGGTGCTGAGGTTGTTGCGATTGGTGTGGAGCCAAATGGCACCAACATCAACCATGAAGTAGGTGCGACTGATGTACGCGCTCTGCAAGCTAAAGTCGTTGAAGAAAAAGCGGCGTTAGGTCTTGGCTTTGATGGTGATGGTGATCGTATCATCATGGTTGACGAGCTAGGCAATAAAGTTGATGGTGACCAAATCGCTTACATTATTGCTCGCGATGCACTGCGCCGTGGTGAGTTGAAAGGCGGAGTTGTTGGTACACTAATGACCAACCTTGGGATGGAAAATGGCCTTAAGCAATTAGGTATTCCATTTGTACGTGCTGCTGTTGGTGACCGTTATGTTATGGAACAACTTCTAGCTAAAGGCTGGAAGATCGGTGCTGAGAACTCGGGGCACGTTATCCTATTAGATAAAGTGACGACAGGTGATGCTATCGTCGCTGCTCTGCAAGTATTGGCCTCAGTTGTCGATAGTGAAATGACACTGAATGAGCTTTCTCAAGGTATGACGTTATACCCTCAAGTTCTAGAAAATGTTCGTTTCAGTGGTGATTCAAACCCACTAGAAGCAGAGGCTGTGAAAGCGGCTGTTATTGAAGTCGAGACGGAACTCGGTGAGAAAGGTCGTGTGCTATTACGCAAATCGGGTACTGAGCCACTACTGCGCGTAATGGTCGAAGGTGAAGATGCTGAACTTGTTCAGAGTTCTGCACTGAAAATTGCTGATGCAGTAAAAGCGAATTGCTAATAAAACGTTTGCCGTAACAGGCGAAGTCGGTCTCACTTGTGGGGGCCGGGTTTTAGTTATGTGATGATTAAAAAGGGACGCAAATGAGTTTTGTGTCCCTTTTGCCCTTTTTTTGACCACTTGCTTGGTAAAGGCTTATTTTTTAGTAAATTCCCCTTGTCAGTCATCGTCGCATTCGCTAGTATTGCTCGGCCTTCAGTTAGGAGGTCGCTAGCCTTGTTCTTAAAAATAGTTTTTTGAACGGCGCTGGCTCAACAATTAGGAACATAGGTGGAAAAATGTTTACAGTTCTACTTGTGATTTACCTGTTGGCAGCGCTTGGTGTAATTGGCCTAGTGTTGATTCAACAAGGTAAAGGCGCAGATATGGGAGCCTCTTTCGGTGCTGGCGCTTCAAACACTGTGTTTGGTGCTGGTGGCTCAGGAAATTTCCTTACCCGAATGACTGCAATTTTTGCAACTACATTTTTTATCCTTAGCTTAGTGCTTGGTAATATGTCTACACATAAAACTGAGTCACAGTGGATTGACCCGACTCAAGGTCAGGTGATTCAACAAGCTGAAGATGCAGTGAGTGAAGTTCCGGCGCAAGGCGACGAAATTCCACAATAATCTGTAAAGATTTGATGCCGAGATGGTGAAATTGGTAGACACGCTAGCATGAGGTGCTAGTGCCTTAGGGTGTGAGGGTTCGAGTCCCTCTCTCGGCACCATGTTTACAAACTTGTAAAACATCTTGTTGGGCGTATAATGCTCACAAGTCGGACGCGGGATGGAGCAGTTTGGTAGCTCGTCGGGCTCATAACCCGAAGGTCGTCGGTTCAAATCCGGCTCCCGCAACCA
>NZ_JBFRVX010000458.1:0-305 GCF_041475345.1 Vibrio sp. 10N.222.48.A3
TTACTACGATTGGTATTACATAAGGAAGTAGTCGATGAAGTTACAGAAGATTAATAAAGAAGAATATAGAAAGAAGATGAACCTACTGTTGGTTTCATTGGTTGGGTCACTAGCCTTGTTTGCCATTGTATTTGGTAGCATTCTGATTGAGCTTTTTGGTTCAGCTGGCTCCGTTACAGGGGAAGCGACGGGTAATTTCCATTTGAATGTACTCGGGGTGATTTTATCAGTCGCCTTGAATGCGTTTATTGCGAGCCGTGTGAAAGGGCATGATTACTTTAAAGAAGCGCTTTATGTGTGGAACC
>NZ_JBFRVX010000459.1:0-2609 GCF_041475345.1 Vibrio sp. 10N.222.48.A3
TACCTATTTTGTCTTGGATTGTGGATTAAGAATCTCAATTAATTCGGGTAACTCCCTTCTTTTAAACTAAGAAGTTAGGTTCAACGAAAATTTAAATGATTAAGCCCCACCAGTCTGTGTCGTTTTGCGATATTCTGTGGGTGTCATGTCGTAAAACTTTTTAAACAGCGATCGAAAATGGTTTGTGTCACTGTAACCGACCTGCTGGGATATTTGTTCTATATTTAGGCGCGTAGTGTCCAATTTTTCTCTAGCGAATGCTACTCGAATACGTTGTATGTAACTCATTGGAGATTCGCCAGTTGCTGCTTTAAAGCGACGTTTCATTTGTCTTTCACTCAAAAAGATTTTTTCTGCACACATAGCGACAGAGAGCCTGCTAGGGTCTTCATTATGCATCCATTCTTGTAATCGATTAATCAAACCGTCACTGTGCTGTTGGTATTGAACAAAACTTGTTAAAAAAATTCGCTTTATTTTCGAAAGATCGCCTCCCAAATATTGTTCACATTTTATTCTTTGGGCGGTGCCCAACAGAGCGTCAATTAACAAGATTGTTGCGGCGAAGTATTCTTTAATACCAGAGGTGCATATATATCTGCCTTCATGAGTAATTTTTAAGTGTGGTTTGAATTTTACTTGGGGGAATTGCTTGCGAAAATCTTCAGCATATACCCAATGTGTAGTAGCGCTTCGTTTGTTTAAAACCCCAAGCTCCGCCAGAAGAAAAGCCCCTGTACATAAAGAGAGAACAAACTCAGACTGCGCGATTTGTTTTTGTAGCCAAGACTTAACCTCTTCGGATAAGACATAAGACCCTTTACTTATATCACCACATGCGCCTATTAGCAAAATATCTGTCTGTTCGACGGATGCCCAATGTGTATTACAGTTAATTATGAGTCCTCCAAGAAATTGAGTGGGCTCACCTGTAACGGATACATAACTAACCTGTGGGGTAGGTAATCCTGCTTGTATTGAAGCGATGGTCAGCATTTCGATTGGTCCCGAAATCGCTGTGATTGGGCTTCCTTCCAACAAGAGTGCAGTGATCTTTAAAGGTTCTCTTTTGTTGCTCATGAGTATTGTATTTCTCGGACATGTCTTATTTGCTAGTACTATGTCCAAAAAACCTTAAAAACACTAATGAACAAATCCAAATTTTACAACACTTACCGTTGACCGTAATTTTACAAAATTAAATTAACTCATTGGTATTAAAGGGTTTATTTTAAACACATTTGGTTATAACTAAATGTGTTGGTTGATTAGGTTAATTACTCTAATTAATCTGCAGTGATACACTGGACACTGCTGGTTAATAAACTGGAATAACAAAATATATATTTGTCTTGATACAAGGTCTGGAAAAATTGTTCCGAGGAATCGTTAATCAAGTGGGCTTCAGCGAAGTCGAGTTCGGTGGAGGGAATGTAGTTTGAGCTACGTAGTACGTTGGTCGTCGAAAAAAGGTTTATGCCCCAAAAATAAACTGAGTAATAAACGTTGAGAGCCTTGTTTTCTCCTTCGGATAGTGTGCTCGAATGGATATCGTGGACTCCTCCCCACCGATGATCAACGGTAATAACTTCTTTGAAGGTATCGACTTCAAATTTTGTATATGTACGACCGCGAGAAAACAACATGGTGTTGTTTCGACCATCGAGGAATGGAGGATGGTTAAGGTTATTCATCCACGAGAGCAGCGCAATGATGAGTGTATTTGCCAACACCAGCCAAACGATGGCTTTACTGACATTGTTCATTAATGGCCTCTTTTACTTGCTCGATTGAATAATCTCGGGAAAAACTAAAATTCATTGTGTGACGTTCATGCAAATTGTTAGGTTGGTAAACACACGATATATACAATTGCTCGGGGTTTTCAGAAATATATAGCATACGCAAATCACTTGAGTATCTCCGTTTGAGATCCTTGAAACGTTGACTTCCATTTTTAGTATTCGTAAAGTAATACGTTACCCCCAAATACTCACGCTGATTCCATTGGAGACGATCTGTGGTGCTATTGTAATATATGATCCGTGCTAACCAAGTAATGCTAAGTAGCAACAAGAGTGAGAGAATCAATAAAATAAATTTTTGAAGGTATTGTAGATGAGCTGATAGACCAATCTTTTCTTGATGCTCTAGTTGGGGAGTGTCTTGGGGTATTTCTGAGCAAGAGGTTGATAAGTTGTCTTGTTCAAGAGCTACAGGCATCTCAAGACTTATGAGGTCGCTAACCACCGAATAACCATGTCTAGGTACAGTTTTTATAATATTTTGTTGGCGGCCATTATCTCCTAAAGCTATGCGTAGGTGAGCTATGGATTGCGTTAAACTCGCTTGAGAGACGACACGCCCCGGCCAAGCCGCGTTTATTAAGGCGTTTTTTGAAACAGTTTTTCCTTGATATTGACATAAAAGCTCTAAAATTTTGCAATCTGTAGAGTGCAATTTTTTGCTCTTCCCATTACTTTGGTTAGTTAGTTGATGCCGAAGTGTTGGATTAAATGTCCACATGCTATGCTGTTTTCTTCTCATTGAAGGCGATTTTTTTCTTTATCTTTAGATATATTGACACATTGAACTGAGCTGTTCGACAG
>NZ_JBFRVX010000460.1:0-7446 GCF_041475345.1 Vibrio sp. 10N.222.48.A3
GTTCTATGTGGCGGTGTGTTCTTGCTACTCGATGCCATACTGCCGAGTGCGGTGGCGATCTTTTTGATGATGAGTTTTAGCCTGATGCTCACAGGTGCATTCCATGAAGACGGCTTGACTGATATGGCGGATGGCATTGGTGGCGGCATGACTCTAGAACGTCGTTTGACCATCATGAAAGACAGTCGAATTGGTACCTATGGCGCGTCTGCTCTGGTTATGGCTCTGCTTGGCAAGTGGGTGCTGTTGCATGAGTTGGTCAACATGACGGCTCTGTTTTTGGTTATCGTGACCAGTTATACCTTCAGCCGTGCAATTGCTGCATCGCTGATTTACGACATGCCTTATGTCAGCGACTTAGATACCAGTAAAAGTAAGCCATTGGCCAACAAGCAAACCAAAGGCGAACTTGTCTTCTTATTGCTTGTAGGGGTGTTGCCTAGCTTGTGGTTTGGTCTTGAATTCGCTTTGGTTTTATCTGTCGTCGCCTATCTGTTCAGAACAGGTTTCAAAAAGTGGTTAACGGCTCGAATTGGCGGCTTTACTGGCGACTGCTTGGGGGCAGCTCAACAGTTGATGGAGTTACTGATTTACCTTGTATTCATTACTGCATTTTACAATGGCTTTCTATAACGGCTTCCTATGACAAACACGAATCAAGCTAGTCAAATTAATCAAACAAGTCAGCGAAATAGTCATCTGATATTGGGTGGAGCTCGTTCTGGTAAGTCGAGTTTTGCAGAGCAACAAGCATTATGTGCGTTTGAAGCATGTTCAAATGGACGCCTCAATTATATTGCGACAGCGACATATCTTGATGATGAAATGCGAGAACGAATCGCGCACCATCAACAACGTCGTGGTGAGCTGTGGATTGAGCATGAAGCCCCTGTTGAATTAGCCGAAAAACTGCTGTCTTTTGGTCAAAACGATGTGGTGTTGATTGACTGCCTAACTTTGTGGTTGAACAACATTATTTTTGAGTTGGGTGATGATGCGACCAATGAACAGGTTGAGGCCGTGGTTGAAGTTTTAGTGAAAAGCGTAGAGCAAAGCCCAGCGCAAATTATCATGGTTTCTAACGAAGTCGGTTTAGGTGTAGTGCCGCTAGGTAAAGTGTCGCGCCTATTTGTCGACAATGCGGGTCGCATGAACCAAGCGCTAGCTCGCGTCGTTGAACGCGTTACGCTGGTTGCAGCAGGATTACCATTGAGCTTAAAACCGTCGAGCCATTCGACTCAAAGCTCGACTCATAATTAGATTGGTATCAAAGGTTAGTTGAACAAATGGAAAATGGAACAACCAAGAACATCTATCTACTAAGACATGGCAAAGTCGAAGGCGAAGCGGCACTTAATGGTTTATCTGATGTGTTGGTTAATCCTGATCTTCAAGATCGGATATGTGGGGCGCTGATAAAACAAGATATTGCCTTTGATTGCGTGGTTACCTCACCATTAAGGCGATGCAGCGACCTCGCAAACAGATACGCACAGCGTATGTCTGTGACTTTATCTGTAGCACCAGACTTTCAGGAAATGAACTTCGGTGACGTTGATGGTGTCCCATTTGATGAGCTTGAAGACAAGTGGGGAATGCTAGAAACCTTTTGGCAAGATCCTGCTAATCATCAACTGACTGGTGCAGAAAGTTTACAGAGCTTCCACGACAGAGTAACTCAAGCTTGGTCGCAACTTTTGAATGATCCAAGTGACAATATATTGTTGGTTACCCATGGTGGTGTGATTCGCATACTGCTAGCGCATTGTCTTGATATTGATTGGAAAAATCCGAGTTTGTACTCGAAGCTATCGATAGAAAACGCGTCGATAACTCATATTCAAATCACTCAGTTCGCACAGAGTTTTATCAGTGTAAAGTCGATAGGGTTGGCTGTTCTCTGAGTGTTCAAAAAACACAGTTTAAGAGTTAACAATCTATTGGACCTGTAAATTGAAACAGAAACAGAAACAGAAATAGAAATAGAAATAGAACCAGAAATAGAAGTATAAAGCGGCGTTTACAGCCGCTATACCAGATTGGTATTACTACCTACGTGAAAGGAATTTAGTCATGACAACACCGAGTTGGGATCTAAGCATTGCTTATCGCGATCTTAATGATGCAAAAATCGAACAAGACATTGAACTCATTCAACAATGTATTGAGCTGTTGTACCTACACGTTGAAAAGCGTCATATCATTCTAGCGATGCAAAACGCCATTCAAACTTCTGAAGCGGCAGGCACGTTACTGAGCACGATCAACACCTTCGCTAATTGCCACGCATCGGTAGACGCGACGCACACAGAAGCCAAAGCTCTGCTTGGTCGTGTAGCGAAGCTGAACTCTGAAATGTCTCAAGCGTTTAGCCCATATGAAGACACGCTAATCCACGCAGAACCAGAGTTTATTGATGCAGTTTTAGAGCATGACAGCGCAGATGTAGCAGGACAACGCTTTGCGATTGAAAGCTCGCGTAAGTTATCAAGCAGCCGCCTTAGTGTTGCTGAAGAGCAGTTATTGGCCGCGATGAAGGTTGATGGCCGTGATGGATGGGGTCGTTTGTACGATAACTTAACCGGTTCTTTAAAACTGTCGCTAAAGCTGAACGGTGAAGACGAAGCGCTAGGTTTTTCACAAGCTGCGAGCTTGTTGTACGGCAGCGAATTCGACAAACAAGAACCGGCATGGCGCGCAGTCCAAGGCGCAATGGAGACGCACCAAGAGTCTTTTGCTTCAATTCTAAATGCGCTTGCGGGTTGGCGACTGACAGAGAACAAAAAGCGCTCGAAAATAAGCGACGTACATTTCCTTGATCCAAGCCTACACGCCAGCCGCATCGTACCTGAAACGCTAGACACCATGATGTCGGTAGCAAAGGCAAATCGAGCAGTAGGCCAGAAAGCAGGCCTGTTAATGGCAAGAGTTCACGGGCTCGATGAAATGAAGCCTTGGAACCATTTAGCAGCCATGCCACCACTTGGTGATGCTGAATCTAAGGTTTATCTATTTGATGAAGCGATCGAAGTGATTAAAACCGCCTTTGCTGAAGTAAATCCAGAGATGGCTGATTTCGTCGCATTAATGGTTGAGAACGGTTGGATTGATGCCGCTCCAGCAGCCAATAAACGTCTAGGTGCGTACTGCACTAAATTTGCTGCGACACGCACCCCGCTTGTGTTCATGACATGGAGTGGTAGCCGCTCAGACTTAATGACATTAGCGCACGAGCTAGGCCACGCGTTCCACAACTGGGTGATGAAAGACATGCCGTTGTGTCAAACACGCTACCCAATGACGTTAGCTGAAACCGCTTCGATCTTTGCTGAGAACATTGTTCGTGACCACCTATTGAAGCAAGCACAAACACGTAATGAGAAACTTGAAATGCTGTGGGAAGAGCTTTCTTCTTCTTTGGCACTAATGGTGAATATTCCCGTTCGCTTCGAATTTGAAAAAGCCTTCTACGAGCAGCGTGAAAAAGGTGAGCTAACGGCTCAGCAGCTGTGTGACTTGATGGAAACGACTTGGAAAGAGTGGTACGGCGCTGCAATGACAGAAGCCGATCCTTACTTCTGGGCGAGCAAGCTGCACTTCAGCATCTCTCAAGTGAGCTTTTATAACTATCCATACTTGTTCGGTTATCTGTTCAGTAAAGGTGTTTACGCTCAGCGCGATGCGAAAGGTGAGCAATTCTACGGCGATTACGTTTCGTTGCTTCGTGATACGGGCAGCATGATGGCGGAAGAAGTGGTTCAAAAGCACTTAGGAATGGATCTGACTCAAGCTGATTTTTGGCAACAAAGCATCGACATGGTCAAAGTTCAAATCGATGAATTTGAAAGATTGCTCGATCAGGAAGATTAATTGATCTCAATCTGTTCATGGTAGGTAAGAGCTGTGTTAGCTTACGTGGCTCTTATCTTGCTGATATAAACAGAGATAACCAAAAGTTGTTCTAAATAGGTGAAATTATTTGGAACAGATGTCGGTTAGTAAAGTCAGCAGGTAATACAAAAATATATGGGTAGTATTTGTGAGTGATAACGGAGTTTCTATTGATAAGTGCGATCCTAGCAACACAATTTCTATGTACAATTTATTAACATACGGCCGTGCAATTAAGGAGTAGCGCATGACGAAGACCCTCTTTCGCCAATCATTTCTTTTTGACAGCCTAGATCTTGAGCAAGAAGTGGTTGCAGGACAGACCGTACTGAGTAACGGTGTTCAAATTAAGCTTCATCAACGCGGTGTATTGGAAGTGATTCCCGCAGAGTATAATCCTGAGACCAAGAACATCATATTTTCAACAGGTGTTCATGGCGACGAAACTTCACCAATGGAGCTGATTGATAAGCTCATTGAGGATATTGAAACCGGCTTCCAAGTCGTGACAGCAAGATGTTTGTTCATCATTGCTCACCCAGAAGCGACCAATGCGCATACGCGTTTTCTTGATGTGAATATGAACCGTCTGTTTGATGAAAAACAGTACGAGAGTAATCGAGAAGTGGACATCGCGAAGAACCTTAAGTTCTTGGTTACTGAGTTTTACAAGGAAACGGTGCCTGCCACTCGTTGGCACTTAGATCTGCACTGTGCGATCCGTTTGTCTAAGCATTACTCTTTCGCCGTAAGCCCTAAGGTTCGCCACGAAGTTCGCAGTAAAGCCTTGTTCGATTTCATTAACAGTGCTCACGTTGAAGCGGTGTTGTTATCCAATGCGCCAACGAGCACCTTCAGTTGGTACAGCGCTGAAAACTTTGAAGCCCAAGCACTGACAATGGAGCTAGGGCAGGTAGCAAGAATTGGTGAGAACCAGCTTGATAAGTTAACGGCTTTCGATTTGGCAATGCGCAATTTGATTGCTGAAATAGAACCAGAGCATTTGCCAAAGAAAACCATTACTTATCGCGTAAGCCGAACCATTGTTCGTTTGCATGATGATTTTGATTTCATGTTCTCTGATGCCGTTGAAAACTTTACGGCGTTCAAGCACGGTGAAGTGTTTGGTCATGATGGTGATAAGCCATTGATGGCGAAGAATGAAAACGAAGCGGTGGTATTTCCAAATCGTAACGTTGCTATCGGTCAACGAGCTGCCTTAATGGTGTGCGAAGTTGAAACGCGATTCGACCATGGTCAGCTTGTGTACGATTAATATCCAGTTAGGTTTAATCGACCAAAACAACCGCCCAACTGCTTGAAATATCAAGGTTCACATTACGGTGTGAGCCTTGAGTTTATTTGGGGATACAGGTAAGGTTACGCGAACAATTTCAAAGTAGCTTGATATGGATTTCCAACAACTTCTTCACCAAAAACAGCGAAAATGGACCCGAGCCATTTATCTGATGGCTGCACTGCTTGTCACGCTGAGTGCGATTTATCTAATGGTTGGCGATCTCTTCATTTCCCCTCTGGGCACATTGTCCACGTTAGAACAAAAACTACTGATTGATTTACGCTTACCTCGACTATTGGCGGCTATTGCTATCGGGGCAGGGTTAGCCGTATCTGGCGCAAGCTTACAAGTCTTATTGGGTAACGTATTAGCAGAGCCCGGTGTGCTCGGCATTTCTGGTGGTGCAAGCTTAGCGATGGTGATCGTGCTGTTCTTCTTACCGTTTGCTCCTACACCAGAACTGTTCATGATTGCCGCCGTTTTAGGGTCACTCTGTTTTACCGTGATTCTAGTGAGCATGGTTAAAACGATGCGACTGACTACGGCCAAGTTATTGCTGGTGGGTGTTGCGTTAGGCATTCTTTCTGGCGCGATGGTGACGTGGGCATTCTATTTTAGTGATGATCTTAGCTTACGCTTATTGATGTATTGGCTGATGGGTAGTTTGGGTGGTGTAACTTGGTACCAGCACTCGCTCACGTTAGTAATGATCCCCGTTATTATCTGGCTGTGCCTGCAAGGTAGCAAGCTAGACAAACTCATGATTGGCGAGACCCATGCTGCGCAGTTAGGCGTGAACGTTCCGAGATTACGTTGGCGTTTAATCTTCGCTGTGTCTATTTTAGTCGGCTGCGCAGTAGCGTTAGGTGGCGTGATCAGCTTTGTGGGTTTGGTGGTGCCACACTTACTGCGTTTAGCGATTGGTACCGACAACCGATACCTTCTTCCTTTGTCTGCCGTTGCCGGTGCCGCGTTACTGGTGTTTGCTGATATTTGCGCACGTACATTACTCGATTCTGCAGAATTACCCTTGGGTGTGATGACAACCAGTATCGGTGCACCAATCTTCATTTGGATGTTAATTAAAAATCATGATTCAAATTAAGAGCCTGAGCGTCGGCGCTCGTTTATTACCACTATCATTTGAGCTCAAGCAAGGGCAGGTGACTCATGTCATCGGTCCTAATGGCAGTGGGAAAAGTACCTTATTAGAAGCGATATCTGGCGTTGGTGATGGCTACAAAGGTGATATAAAGCTCGACGGACAAGACTTGTCAGTATTATCACTACAAGATTTATCATTGCATCGCGCTTATCTTTGTCAAAGTGCAAGACCCGCCTTCAACTTGGAAGTCTTCCAATACCTTGCGTTATCACTGCCAAGTTCATCACATGGCCTTGATACTGAAATCAACACGGCTTTGGAAGAGATAAGCCAGATGTTGGACATCACAGATAAACTTCATCGTTCAATTCAGACACTGTCTGGTGGTGAATGGCAACGCGTTCGTTTAGCGGGAATGTGCCTGCAAATTTGGCCGACGCTTAACCCTTATGCAAAGCTCCTGATCCTAGACGAACCTGCAGCGCCGTTAGATATTGCTCAAGAAGCGTTGCTGTATAAGCTTATCGAACGAGTGGCTGAGAAGGGCATTGCGGTTATTATGGCTAACCACGACCTGAACCGAACCTTGAGGCATGCCGACCAAGTACTGCTGCTCGAAAAGGGCGTACTACAAGCATCAGGCAGTGCAGAGCAAGTGCTTGTGCCTGAACAGCTAGAATCCGTATTTAACACGCAAGTAAAAAGCATCTCGGTCGACAATCAAACTTACCTATTGTTTGGTTAATTTAGGCTCATCAATACAAGGCAATCTATATGTTTAGATATATTCAACGACGACGAATCAAGAAAGTAATCAAATCACTTTCTGCAAAGTTGGTGAAAGCGTACGGAAGCAGTGATTTTTTCTCTATTGGGCAAGTAGAAACGAGTTCATGTGAATTGAGTAAGCGCCAACAACTGGTTGCCTTAGCATTGTTTGCTGATCCACAAGACCTTGCTGCTGAAATTGCTCCAGCCATTCAACTGCTGCGTAATGATGTGTCTAATGACTTCTTCGGTGGTGAGGAATATAACGCGCGTGATGTACTTAATTTGTTGGGCGGTGGCGGTTGGAAGGGCGGTCGTATGGACGATGATATGTCGAATCGATTTGGCATGAATAGCCGCTATTAGTTTAGCTCGTTCAAAT
>NZ_JBFRVX010000461.1:0-9516 GCF_041475345.1 Vibrio sp. 10N.222.48.A3
ATTATGTTCAAGTCGGGTTATTTCCACCGTGACTTTATCGATGCAACGTGTAAAAAATACAACCTAGACATGACCATCGCATTCGAAACCAACTTATTGCCAATGATTCTTTCTATAGTAAAACGAGAGTTTGCCATTACTGCGCTGCTGAGTTTGGTCACAGAATACGAAGAAGACGTTGTGGGGGTGCCATTTAAAGATCCTGTAAAACTCAATCTATCTTTGGCTTGGAGAAAGGAAGGGTACTTGTCGAAGGCAGACCGAACCTTTATTGATTTCGTTAAGCGCTACGTGTGATTTAGAATGGTATAGAACAACAAAGCCCGAGTATCCTAGATTGGACATTCGGGCTTTATTATATAGAAGTATTACTGGCTTAGAGCACTTAGGTACTCTTTGAGTTATACATCTTATCGAAGTTCTTCTGATTCCAGCCGACCATCACCTGGTCGCCGATTTTAAGTACGGGGATAGAGCGAGCTCCCATCGCTTGCAACTCTTTACGACCACGCTGCATCTTTGCATTCGTTAGGCGGTAAACAATTTTCTTTGAATCCAAATAGCGCTGTGCATCTTTACAGTGCGGGCATTTGTCTGCGACGTACAATACAACACGTTTCATTTTTATAATCTCTTTTTGAGTCTAGCTCTTGGTGAATCTCGCTAAAGTGTAACGAATCCTAGGTGATTAGAAAAGTGTGATCAGTTACACTATGCGGCTCAATTTTCAAGACCACAACGTATTGTCGTGGTGTAACTTGTACGGTCTTTCAGCATGCATCCTTCTTTACGCTATATCCAAGGCTACCCGAAGCACATTCTCGACCCGGTAACTCAACTAGTTGAATCGGGAAAGTTGGTGCCGTGGTTCGAAGCTCGCTACCCAAAGAATCATGAAATAAAAAGCGAGAAAGCCCTGTTTGACTATGCGATTGAGATTAAAAATCGTTATATGAAAAAAACACCACCGATCAGTAAAGTGATTTATGACGGCAAGATACACCTAATTAATAATGCATTAGGTCTGCACTCTTACGTCGCGAAGAATCACGGTGGAAAGATCAAATCGAAGAATGAGATTCGTATCGCCAGTGTTTTTAAAAATGCGCCAGAACCTTTGCTGAGAATGTTGGTGGTACACGAACTGGCGCACATCAAAGAGAAAGAGCACGACAAAGCCTTTTACCAACTATGCTGTCACATGGAACCGGAATATCATCAACTTGAGTTAGATGCCCGTTTATTCATGATGTATTTAGATTTAAAGAAGTAGCCCAATGAGCCAATCACAAAATAGAACGACGCTAAGCCTGTCGAAAAACAGTACCTCATCAACAAAAACAAAAGACAACCAAGCTGATCAAGGTAACCGTAAACACGGTGATATTAAGCCAAATGCAGGCAAGCCAAGCAGCGACAAGCGTATTTCTACAAAGAACACATCAGACCGCAAAAACAGTGCTCCCAAAGGTGCTGACAACAAAGCAAAGCGACCTTTTGCAAAAGATAGCAAAGGTAAACCGGGTGCGAATAAAGGATCATCGAATAAGGCGTCTTTCAATAAAACTGTATTTAACAAGAATGCAGCACGGAAAAGACGTTCGGCAGAGAAGCCTCAAGGTGGATTACACCCAAGAAACCAACACACAGGTCGCTACGACTTTGAGTTATTGGTTGCAGCGTTACCTGAGCTAAAAGAACATCTGATCAAGAACCCGGCGGGCGAAGACACCGTTAATTTCTCTGATCCATTGGCTGTTAAGCTACTTAACAAGGCTTTACTGGCGCATCACTATGGCGTTAAGCATTGGGATATTCCTGCTGGTTACTTGTGCCCACCAATTCCTGGCCGTGCAGATTATATCCACAGAGTGGCAGACATCCTAAACAGCGATGGACAAGGTGAGCCTTATAATCACGCTTCTGTGAAAGCATTAGACATCGGTGTTGGTGCAAACTGTATTTACCCAATCATTGGCGCGACAGAGTATAAATGGCGCTGTACGGGTACGGATGTCGATTCAGTCTCCATCAAAACAGCGAACTTCATTGCTGAAAGTAACCCTAATCTAAAAGGTAAGATCCGAGCTCGTCTACAAGCGGACTCTGAATCTATCTTTAAAGGCGTGATTAAGGATAATGAACGTTACGATGTCACTATTTGTAACCCTCCATTCCATAGTTCTCTAGAAGAGGCGGAAAAGGGATCACAACGTAAACTGGATAACTTAGCGGAAAACCGAGCTAAGAAAGCGGGCAAGTCATTCAAGCCCGAGATGAATAAGAAGCCAGCCAAATCGATTAAGCAAGAGAAACCAACCTTAAACTTTGGTGGCCAAAAATCTGAACTTTGGTGTCCGGGTGGCGAAGCTGCTTTCATTATGAAAATGGCGAGAGAGAGCCAACTTTTTGCTACTCAAGTATTGTGGTTCACGACATTGATTTCTAAGAAAGACAACGTCGATATGGTTCGTTCAGAGCTGGGTAAGCTAAGAGCTAAACAAGTAAAAGTGGTTGAGATGTCGCAAGGCCAGAAGGTGAGTCGCTTTATCACATGGACCTTTATGGACGACGAGCAAAGACAAGAGTGGATCGCGCTAAAATAGCGGCAGCACTGTGTTAAGACATTAAGTTGAAATTACGTACGGGCTTGTTGTTAACGCAACAAGCCCGTTTTTTTGTGTTTTTCATATGCGCTAAGCAGAAAGTAACTCATCTAACTTACTCTGATATTTCTTCTCTAGAGCACTGTTACCTGCTTTGTTTTCGAGATCGACCAAGATTTTAAGCGATGGAATTTGGTAGCCATAACGCTGGTGGAATTTGAATAAGCGGAGCCTAGCGTCATTGTATTCGGCCTCACTGACTTCAATTTTAGAAAGCTGTAGTACGGATCTAGCTCGATTTGGGTCGTGGTCAATCGCACGAGAGAAGTAGTATTTTGCTTGCTCGACCTCTCCGGCTTTAAACGCGCAGAATGCCGCATTTTCATAACTGGCAGAGACGAGATAATAATAGGGTTGGTCGATGGCACGGTTAAAGTATTTATCGGCTTGCTCGTATTCGCCCTGTTTACACAAGAATGTACCGTAGTTATTCAATACATTGCCGTTTCTTGAATCTAGACTGAGTGCTTTGCGGTAAGTCGTTCTTGCTTCATCTACTTCGCCAACTTGCTCGTAATAATGTGCCATCGAAAGTTGGGCGCGGTAATAGCTAGGAGCGTGTTTGATAGCGAGCTCTAGATTTTCACGTGCCTTGACCATATTACCTTGTCCCATGTAACCCAAACCCAATTCAATACGTGATTGAGACATCGCAATTGGATCACTTGCCATTTTTGGTGGACCTTCGGTTACAGAAACACAACCTACCAAAGAAAGAGAGGCGAGTAGCGTGAGTTGAGAGAACAGAGTGGATTTTGGTAATAGCGACTTGTTAGGCATGTGCAGCTCCTTTTGAACACAGACCCATGATATGAAATCGAACACACTTAAGTGTTATGTCGATTATGGAATGCGACTCAAACACCATAAAAAAAGCCGTGTCCAATTTGGTGTTTTATCAACAACCTATGGAATACGGCTTTATGTGTTTGTGAATCGGAAGAAAGAACTTAGTCGTCCTTGGTGAAGTTGTCTTCGCTGAAGTGATCCAGATCGTAAGGTGTTTGTTGGTAAACGCAGTAGTTAAGCCAGTTTGAAAACAATAAGTGTCCATGACTACGCCAACTTGCTACAGGCTTGTTGTCTGGATTGTTGTTCGGGTAGTAGTTGATTGGTATCACCGGCTCCATGCCTTCACCCAAATCTCGAATGTATTCGTTGTGAAGTGTATGAGCATCGTATTCAGGGTGACCGGTTACAAACACGTTTCGCTTATCTTTAGTCGCCGCGAGGTATACGCCTGCCACATCAGAAGTCGCAAGAACATCAAGGTCGGTATGCTCGGCTAAGTATTCCTGAGAGAAATCAGCATAGCGAGAGTGCGGTGCCAAGAAGGTATCGTCGAAGCCACGTAAAATTGGGTGGTACGGGTTATGTATCTCGTGGTTGTAAACCCCAGAAAGCTTATCTTTACGAGTTCGTTTTGGTAAATCATACAAGAGCTTTAAGCCAGCTTGAGCAGCCCAACATACATACAAGGTTGAGGTCACATGCTTGTTTGCCCATTCCATGATGGTTTTTAGATGATCCCAATAGATTACGTCTTCAAATTGAACCAAGCCAAGTGGCGCACCAGTGATGATCAATCCATCAAAGTTTCTCCCTTTGACCATTTCAAATTGACGGTAGAAGTTATCAAGGTGTTCTGTCGGCGTGTTTTTACTTGGTCGGTCATCAATACGCAACAGCTCTACATCGACTTGCAATGGGCTGTTGGATAGTAGGCGTAAGAATTGAGTTTCAGTTTCAATCTTCTTTGGCATTAGGTTGAGGATCAAGACTCGAAGTGGACGAATTTCCTGTGTCGATGCTCTTGATAACGGCATAATAAAGATGTTTTCTTCACGAAGAACATCAGATGCTGGCAATTGGTCTGGAATGCGAATAGGCAAAGCTTTCTCCCTAAGCTAGATATGTAGACGTCTATACATCTAAATCTATAGTAGTTTGATACGCTTGTCGATATACAAAATGGATAGTTGTAAATTATTTGTGTTTGCTATCAGAAGTCATCCACCGACGTCGAGGGGAGTCTCATTGTATTCAGTGATTATCTGAGTCGAGTATAAGGACTCGGTTTTCGGATGTTGAGCAACGGTAGTTATCAGAGAAAATCGTCACTATTTAAGATAAACTCATGTTTTAAAATTAGCCTGTAAAGTGACAGATGAAGTTAATACTCATTCGAGGGTTGCCCGGTTCCGGCAAGTCAACAAAAGCAAAAACCTACGATGCATTGCATGTCGAAGCGGATATGTATTACGTGAATGAGCAAGGCGACTATAATTTTGACCCAAGGCAGTTGCAGCAAGCTCATGAGTGGTGTCAAAACACGGCTGAAAATGGATTAAAGCAAGGGCTTGATGTGGTTGTTTCGAATACCTTTATTAAGCATTGGGAAATGAAAGCCTACCGCCAACTTGCACTCAAATATAAAGCAGAATTAATTATCGAAGTGTGCCGAGAGCAATATGGCACGATTCACGACATTGAACCGTCAGTGATTAAGCGTATGGCGAGAGACTGGCAAGAATAGCCTCGTTCTTCCTCTGCTGCGTGGCTGAATGGCAAATAGAATTAAATTAATAGAACAACTTCAAGGTAACGATTGAAATGGCAAAGCGCTCTGTTGTGGTCGACATGACTTCTTATGGTATCTATTCCACATGGGATTCCAAATCTAAAGATCTTCCAAAAATCCAAGAGTTCACCACCACCGTTGATGCTGAAATCGACGTAGAGTTTGGCTATATCCTGAACATCAAAAAAGCCAAAGGTGAGAAGATCCGTTACTGCATTTATCACCCAAACATCACCACCGACACGGGTGAAGTGCTCGAACCGTTCGATGGTGAAGAGCATGTCGGCAACAATGACTGGGATTTTTACTTAGGCGATACTATCTGGGCGCCTGTCTCCAACAAACTCGGTAAATGGCGCATGACCGTCGAGCTAAAAGGCAACATCATTGCTGATAAGACATTCGACCTTGTTGCGAAAGACGAAGGGCAGTTTTGGAAGCGTAGGGGGTTTTAGATTGGAACTTCTGTCTAAATTAAGACAACAAAAAAGCCGAGTCACACGTTACATGTGAACTCGGCTTTTTGACGTTAACTAGATGGCATTTTCTATTTCGTCAACGAGTAAGATTGTCTAGTTAACAAATAAGACAGGCTAGTTAACCAGTAAGACTATTGAGTCACGTAAGCCACAACAAACTCAGTGATTGCGACCATGTCTTTCACTGCAATGTACTCTTCAGTGGTGTGAACTTTCGCCATACCTGTAGAAAGGTTAACCGTTGTTAGGCCTTTCGCGTTGAAGTTGTTTGCATCGCTACCGCCGCCAGTGCGTTTAGTGTTTGCTGTTACGCCAAGCTTCTCGAATGCGGATTTGATAGAAAGAATGTGCGGGTGATCGTCTGCGATAACGAATGCATCGTAAGCACGAGTCGATTCGATTTCTACTTCAGCACCGAACTGTTTTGCACTCTCTTGGAATGTAGAGATCATGTGCTCAACTTGAGCTGTTAGCTTTTCTCCGTTTAGAGAGCGAGCTTCAGCCACGACTTTAAGTTCTGGCATAACGATGTTAGTCGCTTGACCGCCTTCAACAATACCGACGTTTGCCGTAGTTTCTTCATCGATACGAAGTAGATTCATCTTAGTGATCGCGTCTGCTGCCACTTGAATGGCACTGATGCCTTCTTCTGGTGCTAAACCAGCGTGAGCAGGGCGACCTTTGATTTTAGCAACAATCTTCTGCTGACCAGGCGCTGCATTTACGATAGTACCAATCGGGCCGCCTGTATCTAGAACAATAGCGTGCTCAGATTGAATGTAAGACATATCGAAGTTCAAAGAACCGAATAGACCGCCTTCTTCGAATACAGTAAACGCAATCTCGATAGTTTTGTGCTCTTGGCCTTCAGCTTTGATGCAACGAACCGCTTCCATGATCGCTGCGATACCAGACTTGTCGTCGCCGCCTAGAATCGTATTGCCTTTAGAGCGGATGATGCCGTCTTCAATGATTGGCTCAATGCCGATACCTGGCGTTACTGTGTCCATGTGGCAGCTGAACACTGTGCTACCTGGAAGAGTGCCATCTAGACGAGCGTAGATGTTGAAACCGTTAGACACTTCTTCAGGAACCGCCAGTTTGTGAACTTCAAAACCCAGTTCACCGAGTTGCTCAGCCAAAGCTTCAGCAATCGCTTTTTCGTTACGAGATTCACTATCAATTTTCACTAGATCGCAGAAATGTTCTACGAGACGTTGTTCATTAATTTGGGTCATTGTTAATTCTCATTTTGCTCCGTTGTTTCTAAAGAAGTCACGGAGGCTGGAACAGGAAAATAACTATAACGCCTTTTTACAGAATCATTGCCTGAGTTAAATCAAGAAAATTATCTGATTATTCTAATTTATGAGAAAAATACTACGCGGATCGACCCATGTGCAGGATTTAAATCTCCATATGTGTCGGGTACAATGTGAAACCGCTTAAGGTAACCGTCGATTAAATTGGTATGCAATCAGTAATGGCACTTATAAATGAATAACAACAGAGTGTTAGGCTCATTTTTTCTCGTCGTACTGATCAGTGTTGTACTAGGATTGTATTTACTCTATCCAACTTATGACGACGATTTACAGACTATTCGACCAGAAACCCCAGGCGCGTACAGTCCCGAAAAAGAGTTATCAGCGACTCAATATGGCGCTGAACTCATTGAAATCCTTAATGTGTCTCGCGGTGATCCAAAGCTTGCCTCCCAAAAGCTTGAAACCTTAAAAGCAACGAGCCCTACGCAACATAAAGCCATCTATCGTGGTTATGAACTAATGATTTTATCGAATCTCGCACAGCATGATCTCGATAAACAGGCTGTGTCTGAATACACACGACAGATCAAGGCATTAGCACAGCGTGAAGATATGGGGTGGTTAAAGGCGCAATCTTTAGTTGAACTAGCGATTGAGCAGATGAGTCAAGGTGAATTAGTAGAGGCTGAATCTCAAGTTAAAGCAGCAATAAGTATCGCTGAATCAATCCAGTATGAAGAACTGTTGATAAAAGCCTACAACACTGTTGGGTCGATCAAAAACATCCAAAATGATTTTTCCGAAGCTCAGTATTTTTTTCATAAGGGCTTAAATCTTGGCAAGAAATACCCACGGCATATCTATAACAGTAAGTTGATGTCGAATATGGCATTGCTTTATATCTATCTGGAAGATTGGCCGAAAGCACTCAAACTTATCGAACAGGCCAAAAAACTCTATATCAAAAGTGGACTACGCGATGGTTCAACCATCGGTGTGTTATATGTTAATGAATCATTTGCTTATCTACGCAGTGGCGACTTAGTAAAAGGTCGAGAGGCTTATAAAAGTGCCACCAAATTTAATGATGATAGCGTAAGTGAAAGGTACAAAATCCTTCTTCTAAAAGCTCAGAGTGAAGTACTGCTAGCAGAAAAAAACTTTGAGTTAGCAAGGAAAGTAACAAACCAATGTATTGGTTACCCGGGTGTTGCAAAGTACACACTCCAACTGGGTCAGTGTTACTTAAACAGAGCTTTAGCAAATATCGGTTTGAACCAAGATAACTTTGTTTTCTTTGATCTAAAACGTTCGTCTACGATGTTTGATATTGTTGGCAGCCGTAGTTGGAAGGTGCTTGGTTTCAAAGCGCTTGCAGAATACTATGAATCTAAAGGCAACAGTGAAATTGGACTTCGGTATTTCAAGCTTTATTACAAGGGCAACAAAGCGCTGTTATTTGAAAAGCGTCAGAGTGATATCTTTTTATTAGAACAAGACTTTGCTACGGCTTCATTAGCGAAAGAGAATGAACTGCTTAATGCAGAAAAAGAGCTCGCAGAGATGACGCTAGATAAACAGAGCTTAAAAGACCGCATTGTTGTCGTACTCGGTGTTATGGTCATCATAAGCTTTGCTGTACTTCTGGTAAGGTTATGCACTATGCATAAGACCAACAAAGAGTTGGTTAAGCAATCGACGAGATGTGAGTTGACAGGTTTATTCAATAGACGCTACCTAGAACAATTGTTAACTCAGCCAATGCCATACCGTTTGTCGCCGTTCGGGTATACGCTTGCTATTTTGGACTTAGACCAATTTAAACGAGTCAATGATACATACGGACATGATATTGGGGACCAAGTTTTGGTAGAGGTTGCTAAGCGTATAGAGCGAGCGCTATCAACAAACGATGTGTTGGCTCGATGGGGTGGGGAAGAATTCGTTTTACTGCTTGCTGGCACTCAAGACCCAGACGAACAGTTGGAAATGATAAGGCAAACAATCGCTGATCAAACGATAGAAACGTATTCCGGTCCGTTAGCGTTAACTACATCAATTGGTGCGACCATTCATTTAACGTATCAAGAATTAAATAGCAGTACCTACAAACAGCATTTGAAATCAGCAGATGACGCTTTATATCAAGCAAAACAATCAGGGCGTAACCAGGTGGTCATTGCTTAGTGAAAAATACAGCTTAAATGAACCTAAAGCAACTAAGCGAATAAGAGTGTTATCAACTCCTATTCGCTTAGTTTTTATATTATCTATTAAGAGTATTACTTAGCGATACTTTCTAACATTTCAACTAGCTCACTCTCTGTTGCTGGTTCATGAGCGAGCTCAATGACTGCTGAAGCGCCACCTTTTAGCATATAAGCTTGAGTTCCACAGTGGTCATAATGGAACCACTTACCATCAACACACACATCGGTATAACATCTTGGGTCTTGTTTGAGTTCCATAGTAATTTCCTTATTAACATTTGCCTAACGTTTTTCATGCTAGTTGGTCACAAC
>NZ_JBFRVX010000462.1:0-3108 GCF_041475345.1 Vibrio sp. 10N.222.48.A3
TTTGCCCCACCGTTAGTAGTATCTTCATAAGGATTCAGTGTTTCCTCTGTAACCGCTGTTGCTTCGAACTCTATCTGACCCGAGAAATTATCAATAGGGTTAACCACGGTGGTGTTAATGTCTTCTGCCGCTATTTTATATACACCACCCGCCGTCAGCGTAAGCACATTGCCGTCTTTATCAAGAAGCTCAAACTTTCCGTCACCTTCAACAACTTTCAACTCATAAGTGATCGTTTCAGTTTGGCTACTATCTTGTGATACTGCGTTTAGCTGCAACGTGACGTTGTCTTCATCTTCATTGACTTGATACTGATAAGTGCTGTTGCCATCATCCCAAGTAGCAATATCCGCTACCGCTTCAATCTCGATTTTGAAACTTGAGTTTACTTTGTGGTCAAGAGTGCCTCCATTATCGATCTCCAATTGATAGCGGATCTCAACGCCATTACTATCTGAACCATAGTTTTGGTCAGGAACGAAATAAAGGTTTTCGATGGTTGCAATGGTTTGTCTTACTTCACTTGGGTTTAAAGCATAGCTTTGTTGCATTTGAGGCGGTCCAAATAATATTTGACCGTTAGTTTCAGGCGTTAACTTGTGATACTCACCACCCTCAAAGTAATAGAACGTGCCTCTATGGTTACTGTTTTTTATAATCAGTTGACCGATAGACTCGCTGTTATCCCTGTCATTCAGGTTAACCTGAAGCGCAACTTGAGCTGGTGCATTAGGTAATCCGCTTTGGTTGTCTTGTATATTTTCAAGAATCGGAGCATCACCTGCAGCATATGGTATTGTTGAGTCTCTACCCGCATCCTCAAAGGTGGTCACTGTCAGCGCGATTTTCGACGAATTCCTATCCGTAATAGTGATGTCCAAGGGTGTCGATGACGTATCTGAATCGCCATCCTTCGCTGTTACATTAATAGAGAAATTAATTTCATCACCAACATGCTCTAAGTAATTATTGGCTCTAAACTCAATCTCACCATTTGAGTTTATTTTCAGTCTACCCAGTTCTCGAGGATCAACAGAGCCATTAATTTGCTCGTAAACTCGAATCTGTTGGCTACCACTAATTAAATCGAAGTCACTACTGTAAGACCCACTGTTCCCTGAACGGAAAACAATTCCACTTCCGTCAAATGCCTCAATTTTGCTCAGTACCGCACCATCGGCACCGACATCTGTAGCATCAGCAAACATATCGACTATAGAGCCGCGATAACCCTGACCTTCAACACGAGTAATCGATTGTGTTGTCACTAATGGAACATCATCCGTCACCGTGATCTTCAGATCGATCGCATTCGATTGGTCTTGATCAAAATCTTCAGCAACGATTGAGAAATCAAGATCTATCGCATTCTCATTTGCACCATCAGGGTGCTTCAGTGGTTTAAATAATTCGAATTGATAGCTGTTATCAGAGGTATCGAAAACAATCTCAAACACGGCTTCATTGCTGGTCACAGTTTGAGCAACATAGGTGAATGTTGTGCCGTTTTGTGAAACAGCTAGCCACTCTAAGCTTTCTCCATCGGAGGTTAAACCGGTCAAGACTAAATCTTCATCAACCAGTTCATACTTCACAACGCCATCGGCACCTTCATCGACGGTGAACAGTCCATTGATAATGGTGTCTTCAGATTGATCCGAACCTATGCCTGAAAGGTCGTCTTCATCGACAACCGTTTCGCCCGTCGGCGGCGTCATTACTGGAACATCATCAATGACTTGAATTGGTAGTTGATACTGGTTGGAGTCATCGCCATCACCGTCTACCGCCACAACATTAAATGGTATGGTTAGGTCATTTGATCCAGTAGCGTGATTTAGAGGGCCAAGTAAAGTGAATGTGTATGACCCATCGTTACCAAGTGCAAGAGTAAAAATCGGAGTCCCACTTGTGGTCGCACCTTGGTAGGTGGTTGTGTTCGCAGCCCCAGTGACCTCAGTGATCGAAATCGCTTCATTGCCTGATGTCAGAGTAGTTTCTAGAGTGGCTACGTTACGCAGTTCGTAAACCTCTACTTGGTCTGCACCTTCTGTGGTCACAAACGAGCCTGTCGCTTGAGCCACAACAGAGCCTAAATCATCTTCATCAACAACAAACGTACTCGCAACTGTTGTATCCGTAATGACGGGTACATCATCAGTAATAGTCACCGTAAGAGGCTTAATTACTGAATCCGTATTGTCTTGGTCGACCGCAATAACTGGCAAGGTGAAGATTTGAACGTTATTACCTTGCACAGGCAGGTGATCTAACTCTTCTAACAATGTGAAGGTATATTGACCAAGCACCAAACTATCAAAAGTGATGGTGAAAATGTCCGTTTGGACACCACCGTTTTCTACGAAGCCAATATAATTGTCGCTGTTTAGAGGATCTTCTTTTAGCTTAACAACCAGACCATCCGATTTTAGGTCCCCAGTTGTGTTGAACTGCGCAGTATCAATACGGAAGTGGTTCACATCATCACTACCAGATGTAAACGTCATTGTTCCGGTTTGAGTGACCGTTATGCTCGGAGAGGTGCCATCAAGCAAGTTTGCTTCAGCCAAGGCGACTGGTGGTATGTTATCAATAACAGGTGGAGCACCATCTGAAATGGTAAGCGTAACGGTCGACGTGACTTCGTCACCATCTTTATCTTCAGACATGACCGTAATAGTCTTAACAATATCGCCCCCTGAATGATTGAGGTTGCGATTAGGTTCGAAACGGACATCACCTTCCAGAGTGATATACAGTTTACCTTCAGCAACAGGGAAAACCTGCTCTCCGGTTGTCCCCTGAACTAACGTGTACACGTTGTTATCGTAAGTAAACTGGGTAATCGTTGCCCCGTCGGCACTTTGGTTTGGCATTACATCGACAGTACCTGTCGTGACAACACCAGCGGCTAAATCAGCCACCGTTGGTTCCGTAATGCTCAGCGTTTGATTTTGCATGCCTTGAACATCATCGCTGACCGTCACTTTCAATGGCGACATCAATGAGTCGTCACCATCACGGTCGACCGCAAAGACAGGTAGTTCAAAGCTCAGGTCATTCTTCGCTTGGCCATCAGCATGATCTAATGCTTCAAGCAGAGTAAAG
>NZ_JBFRVX010000463.1:0-1685 GCF_041475345.1 Vibrio sp. 10N.222.48.A3
TATTCACACTTACTGTACTATCTATTTCTAATAATTATTTGTATTTAACTGCATCTTTTCAAAGGAATAATATGAAAGAGCTCATCATTCATACCATTACTGTGTTCATGGGCTTTTTTGCCATCATGAACCCAATCGCTAATACGCCAATTTTTCTTGGATTAACCGGTGACAATGACAGGGAAACCGTTAAATCTATCGCTTTCCGTTCAGTGTTTATCGCATTCATCATCGTCAGTACTTTTGCACTCTCTGGCAAACTGATCTTTGACCTATTTGGTATCACACTTTACGCACTTCGCATCACAGGCGGCATTTTGGTCTTTTTGATTGGCTTCCACATGCTGCAAGGCGATTCAACACACGCCAAAGCAAAAGAGAAAGTGAACTCAGACGCCCAGAAAGACGCAGCTCTAAGTATCGCCGTCTCACCACTTGCAATGCCAATTCTCGCTGGCCCCGGCACCATTGCCACTGCGATGAACTTTGCCAGTACCGAGGGGGTCTATGAAACCATCATAACCATCGTCGCTTTCGGCCTACTATGTACCCTAACCTATGTCTTATTTGTATTCGGCGAGCGATTTGTTAAAGCTGTCGGACCAAGTGCATTGAACGTGATAACCCGAATGATGGGTTTAATACTCGCCGTTATCGGTATGCAGATGTTGATTGAAGGGATTGAGCAGGCTTATAAAGCGCTATTTATCTAAAGAGTGTTGTTCATTTAAAGAACGTTGGTTATCTAACTTTGATATCAAATTTTGTTGAATTGCATCATTTTCTCATTGCAGAAAACTATCTCCAGAAAGACAAGCAATATCATTTTACAGACTTTATCCCGATGCGCCCTTTCATAACGAGGGCGCTCTCTTTATGATGAACGCAATTAAATTAACTTTGCTAACGGCAGCGCTTGTTATTCGAGCCGCTGTTATGAAATAGCAAAATCAAGACTCAACACATGGAGATTCAACATGGCTTACTTTTCACTAGCCTTCGGTACGGCAACCAAAAACCGCGACAATAAAATCATTGAAGCGTTCTTCCCTAACCCACTTCTAAACCCAAGCGACGCTCTTGTTGCGGCTGTTGGTGAAGTTGCAGGTTACACTGAAGGCAACCAAGCTATCGAAATCTCTGCAGCACAAAGCGCAGAACTCGCGAAAGCATTCGCAGCAAACGACGATGCAGCAAACGCATCTTTCGCAGAAAAAGCAGCAGCATCTGAGCAACCTCTTGTTCTTGTTGTTCTTGCGACTGACGAGAAGCCAGCATCAGTTGCTGAAGGCTTCCTTAAGCTGCAACTGATCTCTAACCGCCTAGTTCAACCACACGGTACGGTACTAGATGGTATCTTCGGTCTACTGCACAACATCGCATGGACTAACGAAGGCCCTATCGATCTTCCTGAGCTGGCTGAGCGTCAAATCGAAGCTCGCCTAGCGGGTCGTGCTCTGTCTGTAGATTGCGTAGACAAGTTCCCTAAAATGGTGGACTACGTAGTACCAACAGGCATTCGTATTGCTGACACTTCTCGTGTTCGTCTTGGCGCACACGTAGGCGAAGGCACAACAGTAATGCACGAAGGTTTCATCAACTTCAATGCTGGTACAACTGGCGTAAGCATGGTTGAAGGTCGTATCTCTGCAGGTGTGGTTGTAGGTAACGGTTCTGATATCGGC
>NZ_JBFRVX010000464.1:0-3508 GCF_041475345.1 Vibrio sp. 10N.222.48.A3
GTACGGTAGCTGCCGACGTATTGCCGTGCTTATCAAGAGTAATCACAACTTGATCAAGCGACATCGTCAGCTTTTTAGCGGTTGCCGAAATAATGCGGTAGTTCGCTTGATGTGGAACTAACCAATCAAGCTCTGACTTATCCATATTGTTCGCCGCTAATGTGTCTTTCACAAGCTTAGAAAGCTGAGTTACCGCCACTTTAAATACTTCGTTGCCCGCCATGTGCAACCATTTGTCGGCATCACCGCCACGCTCTGGAACTTCTAGGCTTAGAAGCTCACCATATTTACCATCAGAGTATATGTGAGTAGACAAAATACCTGGCTCTTCGCTTGCGCCAACAACCACCGCACCTGCAGCATCACCAAATAAGATGATAGTAGAGCGGTCAGTCGGATCACAGGTTTTTGACAGTGCATCCGCACCGATTACCAAAACGTTCTTACACATGCCAGTCTTGATGTGTTGATCAGCAACAGACAGTGCGTAGACAAAACCAGAACACGCCGCAGCCAAATCAAACGCAGGGCAGCCTTTGATACCAAGCTTGCCTTGTACCTGACATGCCGAAGACGGAAATGTGTGGCTACTGCTGGTTGTCGCAACGATGATTAAATCAATATCTTCTTTGTCGATACCTGCCATTTCAATGGCATTCTCAGCAGCGTAAAACGCCATATCCGCAACGGTTTCGTTTTCCGCTGAAATACGACGCTCTTTAATACCTGTTCTAGCCACGATCCACTCATCGCTAGTCTCTACCATTTTCTCTAAGTCTGCGTTAGTACGCACCTGAGATGGCAAGTAGCTGCCAGTACCTAAAATTTTGCTATACATGAAGACTAATAATGCCTCTCGAGTAAAACCGCTTCCAAACGATCGCTAATGCGACTGGGGACTTGTCGTTTGACCTCGTGTACTGCCTCACCAATCGCGTTGACGACTGCAGACACATCAGCACTTCCATGGCTTTTAATGACAATGCCGCGCAATCCTAACAAACTTGCGCCGTTATACTGGTCGGGGTTCAAGGTTTTTAATTCAGTAAATAGCTCAGAAAACAACATTCTGGCGATCCACCCCTTTATTGTTGAAGCCATCATGCGCGTTTTTAGCTTATCAATAAAGAGCTGAGCCGTACCTTCACACGTTTTTAAGCAGACATTGCCCACAAAACCATCACATACGACGACATCAGCCGCATCTTGAAGTAATTGATTACCTTCAATATAGCCTATGAAGTTCACAGACTGAGTATTCGACAACATTTCAGCGCATCGTTTTACAAGGTCATTGCCTTTGATTTCTTCAGCGCCGATATTCAAGATAGCGACACGAGGCACGCGACCTAAATGTTGTTCTGCTAATGCACTGCCCATTACGGCAAACTGAAACAGTGAATCCGCGTCACTAGAAACGTTCGCTCCTAAATCAAGCATCCATGTACGGTTGCCAGAAGCGGTAGGCAAAGCTGAAACCAATGCAGGCCTATCAATACCAGGAAGGAGTTTGAGTCGGAAACGAGATAACGCCATCAGTGCGCCGGTGTTGCCACCACTCACACAAGCATCAGCTTGTGACTCGGCAACCAGATCGATAGCAGCACGCATAGAACTACCCTGACTATTACGTAAGGCTAGTGAAGGTTTTTCAGAATTGGAAATAACTCGATCACAATGCTGGATACTCAAACGAGAATCAGGCATTCGACCTAATGAAGATAATTGAGATGTGATCGCATTTCGATCACCTATGAGAATGACTTTTAGCTCTGGGAAATACGACAGTGCCTGCACGGCGGCAGGCACTGTTACACGAGGACCGAAGTCCCCGCCCATTGCATCAAGCGCAACGGTTAGATTTTGCAAAGGTCAACCTTACTTGTTGATAACCTTTTTGCCGCGGTAGAAACCTTCGGCAGTCACGTTGTGACGTAGGTGAGTTTCACCTGAAGTTGCGTCTACAGAAAGTGCAGCTGTAGTTAGCGCATCGTGTGAACGACGCATGCCACGCATTGAACGTGATTTCTTGCTCTTTTGTACGGCCATTGACCCTACTCCTATGTAAATTCTTAAAGATACTTACTAATAAGTTATTTCTTTAAGTTTTTTAAAACATCAAATGGATTCGGCTTTTTATCTTCCTCAATTTCTTCAGGAAGTTCACCAAACACCAAGTTATTTGAGTTAACGCTACATTTCGCATCGTCGTGCATTGCTATTTGTGGCAATCCAAGGATGAACTCGTCTTCAACTAATTGAATCAGGTCTAACTCACCGTACTCGTTCAGATCTACCAAATCGTACTCTTCCGGTGCTTCCTCTTCACTTTTCTCGCTGTAAACAGGAGTATAAGTAAATTGGACATCGCACTCATGTGCGAAAACCTCATTACAACGTTGACACTCTAAATCGACTTCGACGTTAGCTTTACCAGAGATAACGACTAATCGTTGTTCATCAAGCCCAAATGACATTGAGACTTGCGCGTCACGTTTTACGCCTTCAGTTGTTTCGGTTAAACGCTTTAAAAGACTGACTTGAATGATACCATCCATATCGAGTCGTTTTTGAGCCGTTCTTGCCGGATCAACTGTACGCGGTATTTTTTCCTTTTGCATAGGGCGCGAATCTTATCTTCCAAATCGTGTTTAGTCAAAGGAAATGGCAAAAAAAATGTACTTTCCTACCTTTCCTGTTCAGAGCATTATGAATAGCAGGATAAGTTACGTTATCCTGAACTAAATGCTTACACGAATTGTAAATTAAAATGAGAAATTACCAACTAGTTTTAGCTTCTACATCTCCATTTAGGCAAGAGATCCTCAAAAAACTACAGTTAGACTTTGTCACAGCAAAGCCTGACTGCGATGAAACGCCACTTCCAGAAGAGACTCCTCAACAATTGGTAATGCGTCTTGCTGAGACCAAAGCCAAGTCTTGTGCTGTCGAACAACCAAGCCTAGTGATTGGTTCCGATCAAGTATGTGTGATCGACGAAGAAATCATTGGCAAACCTCATACTCGTGAGAAAGCGATTGAGCAATTGTCTCGTCAAAGTGGTAAGAGCATCACTTTCTATACTGGGATAACGGTATGGAACAGCGAGACCAGTAAAGCTGACACGCGTCTCGACACCT
The DNA here is from genome assembly GCF_041475345.1 of Vibrio sp. 10N.222.48.A3. Lineage (NCBI taxonomy): Bacteria > Pseudomonadati > Pseudomonadota > Gammaproteobacteria > Vibrionales > Vibrionaceae > Vibrio > Vibrio sp. 10N.222.48.A3. Next base: position 3,141 of record NZ_JBFRVX010000464.1, read on the forward strand.
TTGTTGTGCATTTCCGCGATTTAACTGAGCAACAGATCATTTCTTATGTTGAGAAAGAGCAGCCTTATTACTGCGCGGGCAGTTTTATGTGCGAAGGGTTAGGTATTGCATTGTTTAAACAGATGGAAGGTAAAGACCCAAACACGCTGATCGGCTTACCTCTGATCGATTTAGTCGATATGCTTGAGGCACAAGGAATGAACGTGTTGTAAGCGATACTTACCACTCTGTTGGAGATTCCCTACTCCTTCCTTCGTCAGTCTAGGGAATGACGAAGATAGCCACATTATCCAATCAGCTCATGATGTAGAACCTGACTTTAAAAAGTCGTCATCCTCATGAGCGAGGAACGAGCGAGTTGGGGATCT
>NZ_JBFRVX010000465.1:0-5816 GCF_041475345.1 Vibrio sp. 10N.222.48.A3
GATGATCGAGCAGGCTCAAATCCTGCTAGCTCGCATGTAATTTATTAGCTCGCGCCTCGTCGCGAGCTTGTTTTTTGTACCAACACAACTCTCACGCAAACGATTGCGCAATATGCGTGACAATTGAGATTGTTACTGGTATAAACCTCTCAAAATTTAGAAAACTCAATTCAGGAGAACACCATGGAACTGTCAGCATTGACTGCTGTTTCACCAGTAGACGGCCGTTACGGAAGCAAGACTGTTGCATTACGCAGCATCTTTAGTGAGTTTGGCCTACTAAAGTACCGCTCTATCGTTGAAGTTCGTTGGTTACAAAAGCTTGCAGCTACAGATGCAATCAAAGAAGTACCAGCGTTCAGTGCAGAAGCTAACCAGTTTCTTGATGAACTAGCAGCTAACTTCAGTGAAGAAGATGCTCTACGTATCAAAGAGATCGAGCGCACGACTAACCACGACGTTAAAGCGGTTGAGTACTTCTTGAAAGAGAAAGTTGCTGGCGTTCCTGAACTTCACGCTGTAAACGAATTTATTCACTTTGCATGTACTTCTGAAGACATCAACAACACATCTCACGCGCTTATGCTTAAAGAAGCTCGTGACACAGTGATTCTTCCAGAAATCCGTAACGTAATTGATGCTATCAAAGCACTTGCGAACGAGTACCGCGACATTCCATTACTGTCTCGTACACACGGTCAGCCGGCTTCTCCTTCTACTATGGGTAAAGAGATGGCTAACGTTGCGTACCGTATGGAACGTCAATACAAGCAAATCGAAAACGTTGAGATCCTAGCGAAAATCAACGGTGCTGTAGGTAACTACAACGCACACCTTTCTGCATACCCAGAAGTTGAATGGCACCAGTTCAGCGAAGAGTTCATCACTGAATCTCTTGGCGTAACTTGGAACCCGTACACAACTCAAATCGAACCTCACGATTACATCGCTGAGCTTTTTGATGCAGTTGCACGTTTCAACACAATCCTTCTGGACTTCGACCGTGACGTTTGGGGCTACATCGCTCTTGGTCACTTCAAGCAGAAGACTATTGCTGGCGAAATCGGTTCTTCTACAATGCCGCATAAAGTTAACCCAATTGACTTCGAAAACTCTGAAGGCAACCTTGGTCTAGCAAACGCAGTATTCAGCCACCTTGCACAAAAGCTTCCAGTTTCTCGCTGGCAGCGTGACCTTACTGACTCTACGGTTCTTCGTAACCTAGGTGTTGGTGTTGGCTACGCTATCATTGCATACACTTCGACTCTGAAAGGTATTAGCAAGCTAGAAGTTAACCGTGAAGCGCTACTTGCTGAACTAGACAAGAACTGGGAAGTACTAGCAGAACCAGTACAAACAGTAATGCGCCGTTACGGCATCGAGAAGCCATACGAGAAGCTAAAAGAGCTAACTCGTGGTAAACGTGTAGATGGCGAAGGCATGCGTGCATTCATCGACGGCCTTGAAATCCCTGCAGACGAGAAAGTTCGTCTGAAAGAGATGACTCCAGCGAACTACATCGGTCAAGCTATCGAGCTAACTGACAAGCTGTAAGATTCGAATTTCGAATCACAGAATAGACTAAGGCTTCCCATGTGGAAGCCTTTTTGTTGGGCGGAAGAAAGTGTGCTTAGTACGCGCTGTTATCAAAAGAACATAGCCCCCCTCCTAATTACCCTACACATGTCAGTCCGTGCGATATCAACCAATAAATATTGCAACGCTTCATCACTAGTAACCCTCTATCACCAGACACATATCCCTCGGATACTTACTGTCTTGAATACCAAGATCAAAAAAGGCCTCCCGAAGGAAGCCTTTCAAAGGTCTCTTGTCGTCTAGCGACGAGAATTACGTAGCGATTACATGTTACGTAGAGACGCAATACGCTTGTCTAGTGGTGGGTGGCTCATCAGAAGCTCAGTAAGCGATTTCTTGCCGTTGATACCAAATGCCATCATAGAACCTTCTAGTTGTGGCTCATGGCTCACCTTAAGACGCTCTAGCGCTGCTATCATCTTCTCTTTACCTACTAAGTGCGCAGCACCTGCATCGGCATGGAATTCACGATGACGGCTGTACCACATCGTAATGAAGCTTGCTAAGAAACCAAATACTAATTCCAGCACCATAGACACACCAAAGTACACCATCATGTTGCTGCCACCCTCTTCTTCGTTGTCATTCGACGCAACAATGTTGGCGATGAAACGAGATAGGAAGATAACGAACGTGTTCACCACGCCCTGCATTAGCGTCATGGTCACCATATCACCGTTCGCGATGTGACTCACTTCATGCGCTAACACTGCTTCAGCTTCATCACGCGTCATGTTGTGTAGCAGACCCGTAGAGACTGCTACTAATGAATCATTACGCTTAGCGCCCGTCGCGAATGCGTTGATGTCTGGCGAGTCGTAGATCGCCACTGTTGGCATACCAATACCAACTTGTTGAGATTGACGGCTTACCGTCTCCATCAACCAATGTTCTGTTTCGTTACGTGGGCTTTCAATGACCATACCGCCTACCGATCGTAGCGCCATTTTCTTTGACATCATCAATGAAATGAATGAGCCACCAAAGCCAAATACTGCAGCCATCACCAATAAGCCTGATAGGCTACCAGGTTGCATACCTGTAACTGCGTATACAATATTAAGAACAACACTTAGTACCAATACAACCGCTAGGTTGGTTGCAAGGAACAACATTACTCGCTTCATTACTTATCTCCGCATGAAAGCTGTTTTTATAAAACTTATTATTATAGACAAGGCAGACAGCAATTTATTCCAACCTTGAAGACTTATACTTACTTATACATATAGTCTTAGATTAAGAAAACAAGGTTAAGCATTAAATTGCAACATTTGATTACGAGACCATATTCGAATCACCTCCAGTCTATTAGACCTAAGTCGTATGGTGTCGGTATAACAATCCGTTTACAGTGGCTTCAGATGATTTATTGGCTAGTCCATGTACAAAAAGGGAAGAATCATGGTTGAAGGTACTAACACTCAAATGGCTATCGATTTACTGTGCTGTCACCTAGGGATTACTGAAGAAGAAGCAAAAAAGCAGATTGGGATCCTAACACCGCAAGCGGCACAGACAAAAATCACAGAGACACAACAAGCACTAATGGGACTTACAAAAGAACACTAACCCATAGCGACTTGTTCAAAGGCCAGTTGTTTATAAACTCATGGCCAAAAGGCTTAACATAGCAAAAGGGCTGCAATCGCAGCCCTTTTCTTGTTTAACGTATAACTCGAAGTTTAAAGGTCGAGCAATGGCTGTATATTAATATACTTACCAATGTTCTTAGACTTTGCTCTTGGCACATACGGAATTTCACCTAACTTCGGTGCACCTAGCTTATCTTCAAGCATCGCTATAATTTCAGCGTAATGTTCAGTACCTGGGTTAATGCGGTTTGCAACCCAACCTACTAGGTTCAGTCCATCAGCACGAATCACTTCTGCAGTTAGCAGTGCATGACTCAAACAGCCAAGCTTAATGCCGACCGTCAATACCACTGGCAGCTGCTCTTTTTTGACCCAGCTAGACAAATATTCTTCATCAGAAACCGGTACACGCCAACCACCAGCACCTTCAACTAACACGATGTCAGAGTTTTGCTTATGCTCTGCCAACTTAGCTGATAATACGGTTTCATCAATCACCACACCATCATGCTTTGCTGCAATGTGTGGTGATGATGGTAGCAACAGCGCATACGGATTAACGTCTTCGTAGGCGATATCTTGCGTCGCAGCTTCTTGAAGGTGCAATGCATCACTGTTACGTAACCCTTCAGGGTATTGTTCACACCCTGCTGCAACTGGCTTATAACCAATTGTTGATAAATCTTGTGCGGCCAAAGCTTGAAGAATCGCTTTTGAAACCATAGTTTTTCCCACTTCGGTATCCGTACCTGCAATGAATAATGCATCAATCATAATTGAATAACCCCTAAACAAACTTGATATGTTGCTGGCAAGAAACCTTGATGGTTTTTAAACTCTCGATATTCCCGTTCAACAAGCTGCAACATGCGGCGACTTGTTAAACCTTGTGAGCGACCACTTACGTGATTAGCGCCGATACCTTTAAGGTCGCGCATCAGTTCAAACGCAGTGTCGTACCAAACGGTGATGGTGGGCAAGTCTAGTTGATGAGCCGTACAGCTAGATTGCGCTAACGCAATTTTTACCTGATTGATTGTAATAAAATGGTTAACGTGTTGATGTGCGTCAATTTTGGACCACGACTTTTTCAGTTCAAACAGTGATCCATCAAGCAAAGTTGAGAAAATAACACGTCCACCAACCGCTGTAACACGCTTCATCTCTCTCAAAGGCGACGACAAGTCGTCACACCATTGCAACGCAAGGCTAGAGAAAACGATGTCAAAGTGCCCGTCTTCAAACGGTAATTGCTCGGCATCGGCTTGTTGATATGAAGAGACTGATACACCACAGCGCTGTTTTGCTTCGTCCAACATTCCATTGGAAAGGTCAGCACATACCACTGCAGCACCTCGCTTAACTAACTGTTCAGAGAAATACCCTGTACCACAACCTAGATCGAGCACCTTTAACCCAGAGAGGTCACTCGGTAGCTTATCCAATAGTCGGTGGCCTACATCGCGCTGAAACTCAGCGTGTTTGTCATAGGTTGCAGCTGCTTTGCCGAAGGCTTCAGCAATCGCACTCTTATCTTGGCTTACGTAATTATGCACTACTGCTTCTTGTGACATTTACTGAGCCTCTTTCTTTAATTCAAAGCTTGATTCTATGCTTGGTTTGCTTCCAGAGTCGTTGCTTCGCTCTATTGCTTGAAGCAACGAGTCAGTTAACTGAAGAATCTGTTTCTGACTGTGGTTCGCCGTTAAGGTAATACGCAAACGAGCAGTCCCAATAGGCACCGTTGGTGGCCTTATTGCCGTTACCCAAACTTGGTTGCGCTTTAACTCTTCAGCAATAGATAGTGCTGCTTGGGCTTCGCCGATTAAAAATGGCTTGATCGGCGTCTGAGTATCAATAAAACCTTTCACATCATTCATCTGCTCTGCATAGAGAGCGCCTAACTCCGTGAGTTTCTCACGACGCCACTCTTGCGTTTGAATCATCTGGCATGCATGAGACAAAGCCACCGCTTGTGAAGGTGGCATTGCCGTCGAATACACATGATGACGCGCACACTGAGTTAAGTAATCACCCACTTCTGACGAACAAAGAATCGCAGCACCAGAAAGGCCAAATGCTTTACCAAAGGTCACCACCAAGATATCAGGTGAGATTTGTGCGGCGTTGCAACTCCCTGCCCCGTTATCACCTAATACGCCAATACCGTGGGCATCATCAACCACCAACCAACTGTCGTATTGATTAGTCAGGCTAGATATCTGGCTGAGAGGCGCTTGATCACCATCCATGCTGAACACACCCTCAGTCACAACCAAGGATTGTGGAGTTTGACTCAATAGCGACTCTAAATGTTGCGTGTCGTTATGCTTAAAGCGTTTCATGGTTGCAGGTGAAAGCATCCCCGCTTCCATCAAAGAGGCGTGGTTGAGCTTATCTTGCAGTAGAAAATCGTCTTTTTCGAGCAGAGAAAACAACAAAGCTTGATTAGCACTGAAACCAGAACTAAATAGAATGGCACGTTCAAAGCCAAGCCATTCACACAGCTGAGCCTCTAAATTTCGATGAGCAGGACTAAAACCCGTGACCAATGGCGATGCTGCACTTCCAGCACCATATTTGGAAAGTCCGGTTTGCCATGCATCGACCAGTTCAGGATCG
>NZ_JBFRVX010000466.1:0-501 GCF_041475345.1 Vibrio sp. 10N.222.48.A3
TCATTATAATCGATATTTGTTATTGTTGAGATTCAATCTTCTCAATAAATACCTTATTAAAATCATCAGAAGCAAGTGCTAAATCATCAAGAACAATAACATTTGATTCCAAATTTTTCTTAACAATCCACTTTCCCTTATCAGACTTATAGTAATCAATAAGTTGCCTAAGTTCTTCATCACTATAAACTAACAAACCTTTCATATATGCATTCATATATCTCTTTTTACCATACTGAAAAACTGGAGCATAATTTAATTCAACATACTCCTCTGTAAAATCGGGATATAGTTTGAAGAGCTGTTTTTTATATTCTACAAAGTAGTGCTCCACTGTTTGTTCAAATCCCAGAATTTCAGAAATCTCATTTTCCATCTTGCTTCTCTCCGTGGCTTGGAGAGGTAATGAGACACATAGCAACCAAAAACATAAAAGACTAACTTTCATTTACACCCCTTAATATGTGTGAAAAAATTAAATTACCACTATCTAAAGTAAAT
>NZ_JBFRVX010000467.1:0-5372 GCF_041475345.1 Vibrio sp. 10N.222.48.A3
AAAAAGTCCCGACTGTTTTCTTTGCACAGATAGCTCGAGCTTTTTCTGCGTTCTCACCTTTATTTTTGAGATAGCACTGTCGATAAGATTCGACGTAGCGCTCAAATAACACTTTGGCTTCAGGTTTGGGTTTAGAGAGCAGTTGATTGACGAACTTTCTTGAGCCGACCTCAAAATGCTGAGTATCGATTGGGCTATTCCAATCCCCTCCCCAGATAATAAAGCCATGATGAGCAAACAGCTCCACCACATCTTCTGCCATGCCTCGGCGTTCAATTTCATCACGCGCGCGAAAGCGAGTACGGTTCACATAGCGGGTTGCCGATTGTGATGGCTTGACCGTGATGGTTCCGTTTTTATCGAACTCTAAGAAAGGATTTTGAACTGGGTTGATGTCGATTGCCACACCATAGGCATGTTTCGACCAACCTCCTCCGCCGGTAATAGGACGAGCGTTAAACCCGCTACTGTTGTTCGCGTCCATTGAGGCGCTATCGTCACCTTTAAACTCACGCATTAGGCGAGCGGAATGAAGAGGAAAATTGCGCTGTTTAAGCTCTGAAAAGATTTGTTCAAGAGCTGGCGCAATAACATCAAGCACGATCATATTGCCCTGTTGCGTCTCCCCTTTGAAATTAATGAAATCGAAATCCACCTTAGATAGTCGCTCACAACCAACAGGCGCACCACTACTCAAGACATTGTTCTTTTTCATCATGTCGCATTGCCATTGAGATATAGGGGCAACTTGGGCATAACTCGCAACACTGAGCACAGTGGCCAGCCAGCCGACAATAAAACGTTTCATATCAAAGACTCAAAAATATTAAGAGTGAAAAGTAGCAGAGTTGGAAAATAGCAGAAGTTGGAAAATAGCATATTAAGCCAAGTTGAGCGCACGATTTGTTAGCGCGCTTTATTCCAATAGACAATCTCTCTAACTCGTCCGTTCTGATCCTTGTCAGCTTCTCCACCAACATCAGAAAGTTCAGGTAAGGTCGATAATTGCGGAGCGTAATAGGCAACCAACATAAGTACAAAAGCATCGTAAATATCATCTATCGCGACGTCTTTACGCTTGGTGGTTGAAATGGCCAACGACAAGCCGTCACACCATTGAGGGGCAAGTTGCTGAATAATAGAAAGCCGTTCCTCTTTGCCTTCTTGTGTTCGTTTGGAAAACATCAGCGGTTCGCCTTTCAAAGCTGCAAACACCACCTCAGGGTGTGATTCCCTGATAGAAAGATTGGGATGAGTTTCAATGAGCTCATCAAGCTCGCGGATCTTGGGCACAATTCCCCAAGTCTGTTTAGAAAATTTCTTATCAAGCTGCTCCACATTGGCACTGCACGCCGCAATGTAATCAGTTTGATAAACCGCCTCTCGGCACGGAACAGGAAACACGGAAGAACCACGCTTGCTGGTGAGAAAACGTCTTGCTGCTTTATCGCATAATCTATCTGGAGTAAGCGAATCGCTAAAGCCAATAGGCATATCGATTAATGTTGTTGATTCCGTAAGATCACCAACCAACTCATCGAGCGTATTTTCCACCTTAAACGCAGGTATCTCACTGTCAGAGATAATCCAAGCGATCCAACCGGCCTTGCAGCCATCAATTCCGATGTATTTCATTGTGCTCTCGATGATTAGTTTGTTGAGGGCTATTTGGGATAACTAGCCACTTAATGATCAGTGCCACTCATTAATTAACAGTCTGCTTTTCACGCCACGTACCTGTAAACCCATTGCATCGAACACCTCTTCGAAGTCTCGACACTGTGGTGGAATATTGGGTAAAGAAAGTGCTGCTTCAGAAAAGAATTGTTGTTCAAAATGAGCCGAATCGCTCCACGCCAATTGCCACCATTCGAGAATACGAAATTTAGACGCTCGAAGTTTTTCAGCCGTAGGAACTTTGTCACTTTTGCTTAGGTTCTCTTTGCTTGTGGTCGGAAAGAGGTTCCACTTGTCGTTATTCGGCCAATAAGCAAAAGGCAAGCAGTGATCAACGTGATACTCATTTTTTAATGATTTTCCACTCCAGACACTGACAATATCGGCACGTTCAGATCTAAGTTGTTCGACACGTTTACGCACATCGCGAGTATCGTGGTTTTGATCGATCCATACCAAGCAGTCGTGATACGTCTGTAGTGAGATACTTCGCTGTCGGTTCAACTCGAAACGCTGCATCTCCATGACCCATTGATTCACCACCAGCGGTTCAATCCAAGAGTGGTAGATTCTAAAGCACTCCCACAGGCTTTCATCGAGAGTGAAATAGCCAAAGCTTTCTAAGAACTCACTATCAATGACCAGTGATTCTCGGCTCTTCCGTCGTTTCTGAGGTGGGTATATATCGAATAGTCGGTTGTCTTTCGAGCCTTGATAAATAAAAGTCACAGGCCCTGATTTAATGGTGCTGATCGTTTGTGAAAACAGCTTCTGTAGTGCCTTGGCTTCATCGCCGAGAAACATAGTGCCTATCGCTAGATCATCAGCACTGAGGTGTTTGAGTTTATTCCAACCATCCTCTTTTACAAATCCGAGGCCTTTACTCGTGTTGCTATTTTGCTGAATCCCAGCGCCTTCTATATCGATATCAATCAAACGCTTAAACTGCCTTACCCAATACAGAGCAACTAAGCCCACTGGTAGAGAAATTTTCCCATCCGTTCGATCAATCACAGCGCCTGAATGAGCATCCGCAATTCTCAGTAAAGTTCTTAATAAGGCCAGCTTGTATGTGGCCGACTTGTTGTCATTCACAATAATGTGGCGCACCTTGTTCAAGTCGCCGGAGCCATCATCTGGTAATGTCATCACCACGGTTTGCCACCACACTTCACTGCGGTTCAATGTATCTTGGCTATCATCAACATGACGAACCAACAAGGCGCTGTTTTTTGATAAACGCTCGAGCTCTTCAACTGAGACTTCATAGCCTTGTCGACTGTCTTTAAACTCCCCATGACGCAAAGTAATCACCAACTTGCCATTTGGAGCCAGCAAGTTAGACAACTTTCTAAATGCACGCTCTCGATGAGACGAGGCTAAGTGCATCCATACTGCGCTCACCAATATCAAGTCAAAACGCATTCCGAGGTTTTCAGTGCGGCCAAGCGAGGGAAGTGAATCATCAATCCAGGTAACACTTGGGCTTGTATATTTGGAGCCTTGTTCGCGTAATAAAGCACTTGGTTCTATCGCAATAACATCAGCTCCGGCTTTGTGCATCCATAGCGCATCACGACCACTTCCTGCACCAACATCTAGTACTTTATCGCCCTCTAAAGGCCAATAAGCTTGCCAGCTTTTATGCACCGTCTCGAACGTCACTGAGTTGTACTGTTCACAAAGTGTGTGAGCATTTTTATCGTAAAAAGGAATCGATGAGGACATATGCGCTATTGGGGTAAGGAGTCTATCTCAATAGTAATGGGGAGCTAAGGCGATTGCTAGCAGCTCATGTAAGTTCAGCCACACCAATCAATATTTATCGTTAGTGACTGTTTTATATCAATATCCACCTAATGAGCTCATCAGGCGAGTCACATCACGAATCAGTTTCGTCAGCAAAACAAAAACAAACAAGGTGCAAGCTGACGCGCGAACAGGGATAATTGTTTTGATAATTAAACCAACCTCAAACCCCCAGCCGATAAAGACTAATGACCACATACTCGTACATAGACATCCCATTCAACCTGCGCCACACCTGTTGGTTTTGTGGTGAACCTTCCAATGATGTTGTTGAATTCCCTAAGACTGCACAAGCTATTGCCAAGATAGACTATTCACCGATAGCACTGCCGGCTTGTAATGAGTGTGCGAGAATTAACTATTCAAAGAATCTGACCTCAATTTGGTCTGTGCGCGATCAGATAAAACACACTCTGATAGACAAGTACGCTAAGCACCTTGGCATCGGTGAGAACTGGACGGAGCAAGAGCTTATTGATTCTGATTTCTCGGGTTCGACGCTTGGTGGGTTTGGGCGCAGTGCTTGGAAGATGTATCAAATCGCCAAACAACGCGTCGATTATAAAGGCTGGCCTTTGTCGGTTGATGACATCCCACTTGAGGTATACGACGAAACCAATGGCTTTGAGTTTGACGGTACTCGTTATGCCTCAATCAATTCGTGTATCGATTATTTCACCAAGGCTTCGAGCGTAGACAAAGAGTTGCTATCGCAACTTGTCGACATCGTTTCAACAGACCGTTTTAGCTACGCGCTTCGAATCGCCAAGCTGAACAAGAATGTCTCTAATACCAAACGCTCAGAGATCATCGAAGAAATTTTGCAGCAAGAATCTGAACAAGAAGAGATACTGCTTGAACAAGCTAATTCACTGTTCAACCCAAATGTCGAAGAGGTCAGCATTTCAGGTTCGACGGCTCCAGTGTTCGCTATTCAATGGGCAATGATGAATAACGTTAAAGACTTAGCTCACCTTTGCGCGCTCGAGGATGATTATTTTGACTATTTCGAGCACCTCGGGGGCCCTGCTGCTTTCATGTCTTATAACGGCCTACAGCTCTATTTAGAATCACGTCAAGATCCGGAATGGGTAGAAAAGTCGGATCCAAATAAACAGTATTGGTGAACATGCCTACCTACTGGTGAACACGTGTAAGCTCGATAACTGCGTCAAACACCCATTGTTAGTCCTTGTTTTATATAAAGATCTAAAAACAGTCCCCTAAAACAGTTAATTGTTGCAATTCGGTTAAATAGAGTGAAAACTTCAAGCATCTAAAACTATTTAATCACTGCAATCTTGTCGTGAGTAAGGAGTGAATTGTGCTTGCTGTTCTTCGTATTATTTTGGCGACGGTGTTTATTATTTTCACCACTCTATGTGCTTTTGGTTACTGCTTGTTTAGCCCAAAAAACCCAAAGCATGTGTACGTTTTTTGCCGTTGGTTCAACCAATTACAAAAACTCGTTGGGGTAAAGATCCTACAGAGAGGCCTAGATAATGCACCGACACCAGAAAAGAGCGTCTACATATCTAACCACCAAAGCGTGTTGGACTTTGTGACCGCCCCAGGGATGTTAAGGCCTCGCACGGTTTCTTTAGGCAAACGCGATTTGTTGTACGTGCCCTTCTTTGGCCTGCTGTATTGGATCACCGGTAATATTTTAATTAACCGCGAAGACAAGTCCAAAGCACGCGATACCATCAAGCAAGTGGCGGAAGCGATTCACCAGCGAGATCTGTCGGTTTGGGTTTACCCTGAAGGAACGCGCAGTAAAGGGCGTGGACTACTGCCATTCAAGACGGGCGCTTTCCGAATGGCGATTGAAGCCGGTGTGCCTATCACCCCGATGTGTACCAGTACCACGCACAATAAAATTAACC
>NZ_JBFRVX010000468.1:0-3982 GCF_041475345.1 Vibrio sp. 10N.222.48.A3
CAATACAAAACTCTTGGGAATTAACGAAGAACTGTGTATAAATGCTTTATCAAACGAAAAGAGAGACAGTTATGAAATTAGATAAAATCGAAAACAAAAATCGCCGCCTACGCAAGAAGTTATACCTAGGTGAATTCGCTATTCTAGGTTTTGAAGTAAGCTGCACGACTTCGATTGCTGATTTTGACCAATACGATGTGTTCATCGATGAATTTATCGATTTTATCGACAGCATCGGCCTGTGCTTTGGTGGCGGTGGTTTAGAGCTGTTCGAAGGTTTCTTATGTTCTATTGAGCGCTACCGTTCAGTGACAGAAGCAGAGCAACTGCAAGTAGCGCAGTGGCTTGAAGCTCGCGCAGAAGTAAGCAAAGTTGAAGTAAGCGAACTTGTTGACGCAAACTACGCATTCTAATTTGGTGGTGTATGGTTCGCTCAGCTGAAATCGATTGAGCTTTCGTGAGAGAACTTTGACACATCAGATAAAAGGCCCAGTCGGTATGTCGATTGGGCCTTTTGCGTTTGGTCTGCACTATTCTTGAACCATGATTCCTTGTCTAACTCTCATTTCTAGAACGAGAGTTTCTAACTATATATCAGTCTCTTAGAACTATATTTCTGGATAGTAATAAGTTTGAATAAACTTGTGAGAGTTTTATGAGAATTCAATGAAGTTGCTGATAGATTTGATCGCCATTCTTAGAGTCAACAACACCACAGTTCGTTCTGGCAAAGGTAACGGTATATCGCTGTTATTCGTTTTGTTGGCAACGATAGGACTCGATAAAGGATGGAATCAAAATGAACAAACGTACTCAAATCAGCTTAGTGATTAGCTCGGCTATGTTGGCCTTCGGAGCGGCTCAGGTTCAGGCTGCAGAGCTTGAGGTGACCGTTACCAACGCAACGAAAGGGATCTACTTTACGCCTATCTTGGCAGCCGCTCATGACTCCAGCTTGTTCATGTTTAGAACGGGTGAGAGTGCTTCTGCGGAATTGGAATCGATGGCCGAAGGTGGCGATATTTCAGGTCTATCGAGTTTGATTGCAAACGCGGGTGGTGTGGTGGTTGAAAACCCAGCCACCGGTATTCTTAATCCGGGCGTCGCAACTACGTTTGATATCGACACCGGTGATTTAGCTTACTTGTCATTGGGTGCCATGCTGCTGCCAACCAACGACGGCTTTGTTGGCTTAGACAGTTGGAAAATCCCAACTCAAGCGGGCACCTATAAAGCGACCCTCAATGGCTATGACGCAGGCACAGAAGCCAATGATGAGCTAGCGGGCAGCATGCCAACCCCGCCATTTATTACCTTTGGTGCTGGTGGTACTGGAGTTGAAACTGCAGTCTCAAACGCTAAGGTTCATATTCATCCGGGCAACATTGGTGATAGTGACGCGGCTGGCGGAATCAGCGACCTCGATAGTAGCAGTCATCGTTGGTTAAACCCTGTTGCTACTATCACCATTGTTGTGAAGTAAGGGGGATGTATGAAAGCTAGAATTCTATTTATCGCTGCATCAGTAGCTGTGTTAGCAGGTTGTCCGGACGATGACGACGATTACTATCGCTATGATGTGAGTGTGACTAACCTCACCCCCAATCAACCTATGTCGCCCCTCGCGGTATTGACTCACAATACGAATTTTGACCTGTTTGAAGTTGGGCAAAGTGCCTCTGTCGATCTGGAATACTTAGCGGAAGGAGGCAGTAATGCACAATTGCTTGCGCTCAGTGACAGTGACGCCAATGTTTATCAAGGCATCTCAGGCAATGGGCTGATTCTTTCAGGTGAGCAAGACACGGTGTCTATTCGTGTTGACCCAAATCAAGAAGGGTATATCTCAGTTGCTTCCATGTTGGTGAACACCAATGATGCGTTTGTTGGTGAATCCGGTTTGTCGCTTAAGTCATTAGCCGTGGGTGATACCTTTGTGATGAACATGAATGTGTGGGACTCAGGAACGGAATTGAACGACGAGCTTGCTGCAACCATTCCAGGGCCTGCAGGCGGTGGTGAGGGTTTTAATACCACACGAGACGACACCGATGTAGTGAGTTTCCACTCTGGCGTAATCAGCCAAGATGACGGCCTTACGACGTCTGCTTTAAGTGCTAACCATCGTTTCCTCAACCCAGGAGCAAGAATCACCATTACTCGAACTGAATAATAGGGTTGAAAGCACGATGAAAGAATTCCTGCTCTGTTCCGGTCAATTGAAAGGTAGGCAGACTCCGAATAGAGCAGGGATCATGAATAGTGCTGCGGTAAATTTGATGGCAAACATGTTGTTGGTTGAAGACGATGATGACCTAGCTGAACTGGTGCAGATGCATCTTAAGTTCCAAGGCCATAATGTCGAAAGAGCCAATACGATTGAAAAAGCACAGGATCTATACCTGGATGGTCAGTTTGATCTAGTCGTGCTCGATCGAGGTTTACCTGATGGTGATGGACTCGATTTTTGTCGGATGATCCGTCAGAAAGAAGATTGGACACCGGTACTCATGCTAACAGCAAGGGATGCTGAGCTAGATAAGGTGTCAGGTTTAGAAGCCGGTGTTGATGACTACATAACGAAACCCTTCAGTGTTCTTGAATTTCAAGCAAGAGTGAGGAACGTACTACGCCGTTTAAGCCATGTTGAATCAGTCACTCAAGAGGCTATGACAACAGAATCAATTATGAATTTTGGCGGGCTCATTATTCAACCTGAACGCCATCAGGTGTCACTCAATAATCAAGACGTACCGCTGACTGCTACCGAGTTTACCTTACTTCACTTCTTAGCAACCCGCCCGGGGCGTGTGTATAGCAAAGACGAGCTGCTCGATCACGTTTGGAATACTCATCACTCTGGCTACCACCATACTGTGTGCAGCACGGTCAACCGTCTAAGAACCAAGCTTGCGATGCCGAATAGTGATGATGATTTCATTAAAACCGTTTGGGGGGTTGGCTATAAGTTTGAGTCAAAAGCTTAGGTCTATGTGTCGCGCCCTAAGTTTACTAAAAAGCCAGTAAGACCTACGAGCCATCGAGGAGAGAACATGAGTTTCAAATCGCGTTTAGTGCTGTTCACAAGTTTGTGGTTTTTGGTGGTAAGTGTGGTGATTGCTTACACTTATCATTGGCAAAAAGAGACCATAGAACAAAGAACGAAGCAGAGCTTACATAAAGAGCTCGCGGTTCATATGCGCGATGATAATCCTCTCATGATTGGTACCGACTACAACCCCAAAGCACTCAAATCTATATTCCATACCTTGATGTTGATAGGGCCTGATTTCGATATCTATTTTCTCGATAGTCAGGGCAATATCACCACCAATGCGGCGCCGGAAGGTACTGTGTTAGCCAATCAGATAGATCTAGCGCCCATTCAACAGTTCTTAAATGACGAGCCTTATCCTATTTTGGGCGAAGACCCGATCAACCCAGGCTCTCCTAAAGTATTTTCTGTGGCGGCGATTGAAGAGCTAGGGTCGACGGTGGGTTATTTGTATGTGGTGATAGGAAGTAATCGCCATACTGTGATCACCAACTCTCAGGTTGATACACCATACATCGCACTTGCAGGGCTTGTGCTGGTTTCTATTTTTGGCTTTGCGGTTGGGGCCTATCTGCTAGTGAAACGCAGTCTGTTGAACCCAATAGAGGCGGTAACCAATAAATTGCAGCAACAAGCTGAGCAAGATTTTAGATTGGAACCTAACTTTGTCCATCAAGTGCCAGAATTGGTGCCCATTGCACGTTCTTATCAATTGATGGCGAAACACATCCAACAACAGTTTTTGCAGCTTGAGTATCAGTCATCACACCGAAGACAAAGCTTATTACAGCTCAGTCATGATTTGAAAACGCCATTATCGAGTGTTCTTGGCTACCTAGAAACGTGGAAGATTCAAAATCCGAAGTCAGACCCGTTGATTGACGTCGCTTACCGCAATGGCAACAAGTTGTCTGAACAGCTCCATTC
>NZ_JBFRVX010000469.1:0-4033 GCF_041475345.1 Vibrio sp. 10N.222.48.A3
CGCGTTACTGATATGGCGCTCTACATCTTCTTCATTGATAGTAGAACCCGATGGTTTGGTGTAAACCCCATCTTTATGAGAGATCACAACAAGGATGCCTTTACCACCACTGCCTTGAGCGGGCTTGATTACAAAGCCCGGCCACTCTTTAACCATCTTGTGGATTGTTTTTACTTCAGCTTGGTGGCTAATAACGCCAATAAGCTTTGGCACGGTGGCGCCAGCCTGTTCAGCAATGATTTTAGTCTTAAGCTTGTCATCAACGAGTGGGTACTTGGAACGATCATTGTAGCGGCCAATATAACTATGGTTACGCTTGTTCATTCCCATTATGCCTTTGTCTTTCAACTTAAACGGTGAAGTAAATTGATCAAACATAACTTAGTCCTCCGCTAGCGGTTTAAAGCGACGAAGCTCGGTTAGACGGTAGCCTGTGTAGTTACCTAGTAACAAGATGGTCGCTAGAATAACAAGCTGTAAACCAATAAAGTTAAACGTTAAGTGCTGAATGAACGGGTTAGTCATACCTAAGTAAACAAGCACCGCGGTAAATAGAGAGCCACCACCTTGAAGTACAACTTCTTTCGCGCCTTCTTCTTCCCAAAGGATAGACATACGTTCGATAGTCCAAGACAAGATAATCATTGGGAAGAACGTAATTGATAGGCCTTCTGTAAGTCCGATTTTAAATGCGACTACAGTAAATATCGAAATAATCATAATTACTGTAATAATTACAGCGGATATTCTGGCCACGAGCAATAGGTTGAGTTTGGATAAGTAACTTCGAATTACAAGACCGGTACCTACAATCAGTAGGAAGCCAACAATACCGGTAACCAACTGTGTTTGAACGAATGCCACGGCAATCAGAACGGGCATGAACGTACCAGAAGTCTTAAGACCTATGATGACACGTAGGAACACAACAATCAGAGCACCGATAGGAATCAGCATGATGGTTTTAAACATCGCTTGCTCTTCTAGCGGCAGACTATGAATGGAAAGGTTTAACAGTTGATCCGCTGATACTTTACTGTTGGTTGCTTCAGTTGGAGTAACTTCCTGAGCAATCATAGAGAAGTGAACTTTACTGTTCTGACCGCCAACCACGTCTAATAGAGATACATTTGATTCATCCCAAATTAGCAGGTTTGGTTGAACTTGCTGCTCGCTAGATTCAGGAGAGAATAGAACCCACTGGTTATTATCCCAAATTTGGTTCATGTGTTGGATTGATTGGCGACGACGTCCGTCTTCCAGTTCAATAACACCGACGACTTTGTTGTGGATTTTAGCGGCAGAAAGTAGCTTGTGTGTCGCTTCCACTTTGGTCATGTTATTCAGAATCAGCGCTGAGTTTTGGCTGTCTGGATCGTTAAGCGTTTTGATTAACTCACGAGTAAAGGTGATGTTGTCTGCTGAGCGCTTGGTTGCTCTGTCAATCAAAGCAAGGGCCGCGGCTTCTTCAGGACCATCAAAGCTTGGTTGAGCCACATCACCTTCTGGAGGTGTTGAGGTAACGTTCGCTTGGCTATCGACTAAGAACTGTGTCTTGTAGTAGATAGTCTGCGGACCATCTGCGTGACGAATTGACCACTCAGCACGGCGACCTGAATCTGTATTCAAGTACGAAATGCCATAGCCTGGTGATGAAGCTGACTCGCCGATAAGTGTAAAGTTAGACTGTGTGTGAGGTGCGGCTAGTGAAACTTTTGCTTCTTTGCCCACTGCATTGAATTCGATACGAGCTTCAATGTCCCAAACTTGATTAGTTTCGCCTGGAGTCCAGGGTACACCGTAGGTTGTATGTCTGAACATACTCAGAGTTATACCTGCCACGATGAGCAGGAATATAGAAATATAAAATGGAATTCTTGACGTCATAGCTTACCCTACTATTGTTATTTAACTTCCGTTTGTACGTACTTTTTACTTACATCTACTAGCGCTATGTCTTTGATAAATTCGCGCCCTAGTAATACAGGGTGACTCATTTGAGAGCGATCCGCCAATGTAAATTGCGCTTTTTCATGGATTTTTCCGACTTTTACCCATAATTCGATCACAGCTCGACGTTCTGTTTGATCATTCGTCGATTGACGGATTTTCACATAACGTACAACGGGCGCTTCGATCCATTTTTGGTCTTCTTTTGCTTGTGCTTTATCTGCCAAATGGAACTTAACCCAATCTTTACCGTTACGTTCGAATTCTTTGATGTCGACGGCATTTAAAGAAGAGGTGGTTGCGCCAGTATCAACACGAGCATCGAAGCTTTGTTTGATAGAGTCGATCGATACTTTTTCAATACCGCCTAGAATAGTCGGCTGTGATGTAGGAGCGGTAGGTGCAGCTGCAACGGCAACAGGCTCGGCTTCTTTTAGCTCTTCAATGACCCTGTGTTCCATACTGGTCAGGTGAACATCTAATTGACTAGAAAGAGTGGTAATTTCGTCTTCCAAGCTTTCAATATAATCACTTTGATTACTTAGCTGCAGTTCAAGATTTTGAACCTTGTTTGCGATGTTTGTCTCTGAGCGGGAAATAGCGTCGAGAGTTTCTTGATGGTAGGTAGCACCGCTCGTGAGGGTGCAACCAGAGAGCAAACCAACCGCCACGATAGGCGATAATCGCTTAAACATATAAAAACCTTTGGAAATTAGAGAATAGTTCAGACTATTTAGAAGTTTATCCCACAAAAAAGGATGCGTGAAGCATCCTATTGTAAGAGTCTGGTCATATTGAATCGCAATGTGAGCGCTACGAAAATTATTGTCACTTAAGGGCGCTCACTTATTAAACATGAGCGCAACTTTTGTACAATTAGTTCTCTTTTTTATCAAAATTCCCACATATAAATAACGGTGGCTGTATGACGACAGAGCTTATGGTTTTGTGTAACAGAGCTTAAGGTTTTGTCGCTACTAGAATCGCACGCCTTGGTGCAGGGTGACCTTCTACGGTTTTACTTGGATCATTAGGATCTAAGTAATCCGGTAAAGAGTTGTGTGTCATCCACTCTGTTGTGCGTTGTTCGCCAATCGTTGTGACATTTTCATCAACGATACGCACGTCTTCAAAGCCTACCTGTTCAAGCCAGCGTTTCAGTGCGCGTGCAGATGGGAAGAAGTACACGTTTCTCATTTGCGCGTAGCGATCCACAGGCACAAGAACAGTGTTTTCGTCACCTTCAATCACTAACGTTTCAAGTACCAGTTCGCCACCAGATACCAATTGGTCTTTTAGTTGAATCAAATGATCAAGTGGTGAACGGCGGTGGTAAAGCACGCCCATGCTGAATACAGTGTCGTAAGCTTCCAATTTTGGCAGTTGCTCAATACCTAGAGGTAATAGGTGAGCACGTTGGTCGTCGCCCATCAATTTACGAATGGCTTCAAACTGAACCAAGAATAAGTGAGAAGGGTCGATACCCACCGTCAAGCGAGCGCCTTCACCTAGCATGCGCCACATGTGGTAGCCGTTGCCACAACCTACATCGAGAACCGAACGGTTTTTCAATGGAGAGATATGTGGAAGCACACGATCCCATTTCCAGTCACTGCGCCATTCTGTATCGATATGAATGTCGTGAACTGTGTAAGGGCCTTTTCTCCAAGGGTGGAAAGTCTTCAGTAAGCTTTCTAACTTTTTAAGTTCACCCGTGTGGAACGGTGTAGAGCTGCCAATCGTCACTGAGTTTTTCAGATCAACTTGGTCAGGCACACCTTGCGGGATTTTATTCAGTGCACGCAACCAACGGTCGAAGTCGCCGTGTTCTGCATTTTGCCAATCCGTCAGCTGTTGAGGAAGAACATTAAGCCACGGCTGAAGGCGAGTGTCTTGGGCAATGAGTTGATAAAAATTGGCAAAATTAAACATAGTTTTTCACTGAGTTAATAGGGTCAATAAACCCTAAAATAGAAATTAAATTTGTCATTCCCTACAGTGAGGGACGAACATGATAGGGAGTCTCGGTTTATCGTACTTGATAGAGACCCCCAACACGCTCCTTCCTCGCTCTTGAGGATGA
>NZ_JBFRVX010000470.1:0-3688 GCF_041475345.1 Vibrio sp. 10N.222.48.A3
GCCTTATCCAGTGCCTCTACAGGCTCTTGTGCGTGCTTATCAAACTGGTAGCTTTTAGGCCAGCCCATTTCTGCCGTTTTCAGTGTTTTCAATCGTGAATCAGCGATGATCTGCTCACATCCCGCATACTCTAAAACATGGCTATTATCTTGTACTTGGGCACGTATTTGGCCGCTGAACATCGCATTAATACTTCCGTTAGAAAGTATCTCTTCCCCATTAAAAGCGCTTCGACTCGACTCTGGCTCCAAAGTAATGTGCGTAATAGTTTCAAACTCACCACGTAACGTTTCCTTATAAAAAACGATGTCGTTGAGATGTTTGAGTTGAGGCAAAATTTCAGATGTTTTTTCAGCTAGATGTTGTTCAGAGAAGAAATCAGGTAAGGAATGGCCATCACTGATATTGTTGATAATCATATTGTTGTTTTTGGCATCAACAAGGGCTTGAGTTCTCAGTGGAACCCACACGATAAACCATGGTTTGTCTTTCTCGCCAAGCAAAGGTGCTAATTGCTTTTCGATACGTAACTTATCTGAACGATCGAATTCGTTCCATTTAGGGCGATACTTATCCCAGGGATTAAACACATCAGCAGCCCAAGTTTGTTGTAGCCACTGTTCCGACATAAAGAAGAAAGCTTCACCTAAGTGAAACAAGCTTTTCATACCTAACCCAAACTTGCCAACAGATGTTTTTGAAGCGGCTTTTGAGCTTTGTGCAATAGACAAGATCGCATCGCGATGCTCCTCTTCTAGAGGCGCATCATTGACAAAGAAAATCGCTGGAGCATTAAGCAGTTCATTATCGGCGTCTTTAAAACCTTGGCTCCAACCTATTGTTAAGGTATTTGCACCAGCATCATCGGCATTTTGAATGATCTCCTTAAGCACTGGAAAACCATTATCATAGCGATCGGTCAAATTATCTTTGATTTGGTTGATCACACCAATCGCATCTATTGAAGCACCTGCCATAGTTAGAACTCGCCTATTTGTATAATTAGAAAGAACAGAGAAAAGCCAAAGAGAACAAGCTAGGGTAACCTTTGGATGGCTTCCTAACTTATCATTTACGTCACATTACAATTAGATAGTGATTCTATCGCAACCACCAAAGTCAGGCTGGAATATCCAATATTCCAAACTAGGTGCGATGCTTTTGATAATAATACGATAGGCCTTACAAGACCTTGTTTGAAAGCACGTATCGGAATCGATTGGAGTAGGTAACAATGAATAGTGGCTACCTAGCTGAAGAGCGTCGGCACTAAAATAGATAAATGGCACACTACTAACACCTCATTTATCCAACAACTTCAATCCTATAAAAATACCAATAACAATACTCAATGTAGCCACAAGACCAGCAGCGGATAGCGCAGGTAATGCGACTAGTAACTGTGAATCATTTCCGCCGCCGGCCATAACTGCTCCCAATCCCATTAATGTTCCTGAAAAGAAATACTTAGTTAGCTGAATCAATGACACAAATTCAAACCTAAATGATTTCGTTACAAAAGCCGCTATGGCCATGCCAAGCACAAGAAAAAAGAATAAGTAGAACCTTTCAGATCTTGGCCAAGCAGCTCCATTTCCATTCCATACCGATAGCCCGACAGATTTTAACAACCCACTGGGAGTCCAATGAGGTTCATAAATAAATACTAGCCCTGCCATGACACCGATCCCCAGCATAGACAACCAAAGCTTACGAGTTTTAGTATCACTTTTTGAAGCAACAACAAGTAGTATTACTGATAAACCAATTAGTATCATTATGTGCAAAACGGGGGAGATTAAATATGCCTTCCCTGCTCTATCAGTAAAGAGATCAACGAATAAAAGCCATGACACCAGCCAACCTAGAATTGTTGCTACCATCATTACCTGACCTCGGGCAAAACGACTAATGGTCGATACTCCGCACCCGCCATTGAATGCCGCACCTAAACCAAAAATAAACCCTCCAAGAGCCGTCAATATCGTGGGAAAGTTACTATTCAAGCGAATAGGCTGCTCCAGAAAATATGCGATAGCTATTGCTAACCAAACAGACGACCCACTTAAAAGAATTGAGATTAAAAATACTGGTTTTCCGCTTGTCGCTTCTTTCACTCCTCGCACCATACAAAGCCCGGTAGTTTGGGCTAGAAAACCAATGACCGTGATGAAGAAAAGTGATAGAAGCAACATAGTTGTGCCTTAGGGGGTATTGAAAAGACATTACTAAACACTATAGTTAAGAATCTTCAATTCTTGGAAGAATTCGCCATGAACTCACAACTCATCAACTGACATGTCTCAAATGCACACAGCATCTATTCGGTACTTTAAACTAATAAACATTAAAAAGAGCAACTAACATGGATGTGAATCAATTCTCTAAATTAGTGGCTGAGGTTAACATGGGCAAACAACTGCCCAATGCGATTTACCTTCATAAAGATGCATTCAGTGCGCTACCTAATGCACTGATACAGTTCATTCCTGCCGTAGCAAAAGCCGTTAACTTAGATGAAGATGATTGGAACCTCGTTAAGCTGTTTAAAAAAGAGTTCCGTTTATCTCTTCTCCACTACCCTAATTTTTATACTGATTCCTATCCCGCATTAGAACAGAGCCTCAATGTCGACCTCTCTAAACTAAGCCACAAAATTACAGGTTATCGCGAATCTGAAAACCCACCGATCTTACATAGAAAAGAGACCATGGTTTTACCAACAAGTGAATATTACGAACATTTCGTTTCACTCACACAAGAAGGCGAGAATGCAGGCCTGTACGAAAACAGCCGTTTGATTGGTTTTAAACGTTCTTGGGAAAACCTAATAGCACGCAATGGTTACGAGCTTGTCGATGGTCGACTATTCCGATGCTCCTCTGTAACAACGCAAGAAGAAACTGGGATTGATAGGTACAGAACCGCCATCGTGCGTCATGAACTCTCCGCACCAATGAAGACTCTCGTTAAACATGGCTACTTAAAAGGCGAACACTCAATTTTCGATTATGGCTGTGGCCGCGGAGACGATTTAAGAGAGCTCGAAGCACATGGCCTCGATGCTCTGGGTTGGGATCCGAACTTTCAACCCGACAACGACAAATCCAGTTCTGATATCGTAAACATAGGGTTTGTTCTTAACGTAATAGAAGATCAAGATGACAGACTCGAAGCCCTACTAGACGCATGGGAGCTAGCAGACAAGTTTCTAGTGGTTTCTGTCATGCTGGCTAACGAAAACTACATTGCTCAGTTCAAACCTTATAAAGATGGGGTCATCACCTCTCGTAACACCTTCCAAAAATACTACGCGCAATCAGAGATCAAAGCGTACATAGAGAGAAGCTTACAAGAAGAAGCCATTACCGTCGCACCTGGTATTTTCTATATCTTCAAAGACAAATTGGAAGAGCAACAGTACCTGCAAAGTAAATACAAACGCCGCCACAAATGGCAGCAACTGACGTCACCAGAGCCTATTGAAGCCAAAGACAAAGCCAAACTGCTTATTACTCAACATCAAGACTTGTTTAATGACTTTTGGAACACCTGCTTAGAACTAGGGCGTATTCCTGCCAATGATGAATTTGAACAATCTGACAAAATTCTTGAGTTAATAGGCTCACACAGAAAAACCTTTAACTTACTGCAAGAGATGTTTGATACCAAAGAATTTAAACAAGCA
>NZ_JBFRVX010000471.1:0-2538 GCF_041475345.1 Vibrio sp. 10N.222.48.A3
ATAGTGGTTTTTAGGTGTCTCATGATTCTGACTGCTCTACTGAATTTGGCGGCATCATATCATAATCATCAATAGATTCGACGTTCTCCGTCCCCTGAAAGAACACATAACCTCTGCTTTTGATCGCTGTTCCCCCACTGCTATCTAGTAGAAATAACCATCAAGTAGCACCTTATTGACGGAGGCCGTTCCTGTTAGAGCACCAGCTATGCCAGCATGATCAAACACTCAAAAATCCGTTAAAAATAGCGAAATATCAACCTATTTCAATATCTTGACCAAATTAGAACAACCTTTTCTGAAATCTAAAATATACTAGTTTCATAGAGCTTCTAATCTGGTTCTGTAGAACTTAACGCATTCGATTATAGAGTTATCACGTAGGAGATAAACATGAAGAAAATTGGTTTGATGGCTGTATTTGCCGTTGTGTTGGGCGGTTGTGCAAACGACTATGCAGAATATAGCGAAGGCCAACGTGTTTCAGTGGCTAACCCAGCTGCGGTTTATTGTGTTCAACAAGATGGTGAATTAGACACCGTAACTGAAAACAATCAACGCACTACTTATTGTGTATTTGATGACGGTGAACGTATCGAACAGTGGGAATACTACCGCAACAACCATGAGCAAAAAGAAGAAAGCTAAGCTGCGACATCGTGAACTGTTGACGTCACACCTATACACGACGTTGACCCTTCACTAATGCCACCCTGTCAAATGACATGACATTAGGTAAACTGTTCGCTATCGAGCGGTCGGTTTACCTTACTATACACATCAACTTTGTACACACATCAACTTTATACACAAAGCACCTTTGGGCTACCTACCTGTATTACTAATATTGGTGTTTTCGCTATCTCCACCAGCGATGTGTGTGATCTGATTCTGGATCTAAATAACGATTCAATAAAGTCAGGTTAGTATCGAGCAATGCTAGGTACTCCTTAACTTTTTCTATGTCGATTCCGACTGGGGTATTTTGGATGCAGGTCTCCAACACTGGAAGCAAGCTTTCTACGATATCAAAATGAGATGAACGCCCGACTAACTCCTTTGCCGCTAACAAGGCTTCCAAAGACAACCTTTCTGGCTCTCGTCTTACTGAATCCAAATCCCTCTTAAATGCACCCACAGAGACACCTTCAAGATAGACTCGGTAGGTCGTCAGAGCATCCATTAACAGAAACAATTGCCCTTGCTCTGTTTGATGAGGGTATGGCACTGCGACATGAGCCTCTCGCTGAGGATCTATTTGTAGTTCCACTCCAAGTGCAGAGCACTTCTCGACCAAAACCTTAAGCAAACCTTGCTCGTCCATCAGCGATTGAATCTCGAAGATACGTTGTAAGTGGTAGTCATTAGAAACGAACGTCACCGTCACACTCTGCCCGCGTGTAAACAGCCCACTTTCAATCATCTCTGAGGCCAAGTTTTGAATGTTCTCAACCGTATTTGTCGAATGCTGCTCAAGTAAAACCGCCCCTATGGGAAACGGATACTCAAGTTGATTTTCAAGCTCTCGAAAATACTCGTGCATCATATCGGCTTCAGAAACGGTTTGGCCTTGTGTCACCCCACCACAGAACGCCACAGCCGTTTGCTGGTTCGACTCTTCAGCCAAAGGCCCAGCCAGATACTCAACTAAAGCATCAACTCGACTGATTCCTTCATTAGTCAATTTATTCTCATTAAGTCGCTTACCTAGCACAATAAGGAGGTGAATAATGCTCATTTTATGTTCAAGTCTCGTTTTAGTGATTAGATGGAGTGAATTATGTATACAATACTTATTAACAAAAGTATTTTGAAATTCTTACATGTTGCTATCAATAATGCTCACTATTGATAGCAACATCTCGGGTCATACAAGAATAGACGTGTCGCTTTAAAGCAAACATAGCACGCTCTTGTATTTCATCGCTCTATGCTTGTTAACACGAGTTTCAATAAAAGAGACCTTTCAAGCAAAGAGCCAGCTCAATCGAATAACTGTTTCAGCCAAAGAACTGCTTCACCCAAAGAACAGGTTCACTCAAAGAAGTGGAACTAACGAAATACAAATTTTACACAGAGTTCGTTCATCGAACCGTCTTCACAGGAAGTTACTATGCTGTCTATTTTTGATATCTACAAAATTGGGGTTGGGCCGTCCAGCTCCCACACAAATGGACCAATGATCGCTGGGTTTAACTTTACCCAAAAAATTGATGCTCAGCTTACACAAGTAGAGCGTATTCAAATCGACTTATACGGCTCGTTATCATTAACGGGTATTGGTCACCATACAGACAGAGCGACCTTATTAGGTTTACTCGGCAACCGCCCCGACACCATTAAAATTACCAGTGCTAACAAAGCAATGCGTAAAGCAATTGAAGATAAGTCTCTACTGGTTAGCGGTAACCATGAAATTCACTTCGACGTAGAAAGCGACTTGCTGTTCCATAAAACCAACCTTCCGCTGCATGAAAATGGCATGACCATCTCTGCTTTTGACGCAAGCGGTAGTCTTTTAGAGATGGAAACATATCT
>NZ_JBFRVX010000472.1:0-5924 GCF_041475345.1 Vibrio sp. 10N.222.48.A3
CGTGTACGAACGTTTTCACGCCCCCAACGACGAGCTTCAGATAAGTTGTTACCTTCATTGCCAAACCTCTGAGCACCAAAGTAATTTGGCACGCCCACTTGAGCGACTTTTTCCAAACGTTTGACTACATCATCGCAGTCCGTTACTTCAGACAAAGTTAGCTCGAATTGGTTGCCAACTAAATCGCCTGGACGTAACTTTTTGTTGTGGCGTGCTGTCGCCAAGATCTCAATACTTGGGTATTGTGCAAGAAAAGCAGAAAAGTCAGGTTCACCTTTTGGTAGATGCACGCTCAACCACTGTTCTGTCACAGCATGACGGTCCTTCAAACCAGCCCAACTCACGTCTTTCGACTTAACACCACACGCTTTAGCCAGCTCGTTTGCTACAAAGCTCGTGTTCTCACCCGTTTTACGAATGCGCACCATAAGGTGTTCGCCTTCACCAGTGAACTCAAAACCTAAGTCTTCATTAACGACAAAGTGTTCGGCTTTTGCTTTTAGTTTTGCTTTCGCAGTTGGTTTACCGTTTAGATAAGCCAATGAAGATAAAATATCTGACATGCTGTTCTTTTCGTGTTGGTGCTTACGCACTTTTAGTAATTAGGACCACCGCTTCACATGCGATGCCCTCTTTGCGACCTGTAAAACCTAAACGCTCAGTGGTCGTCGCTTTTACATTCACATTGCTAATGCTGGTTTCTAAATCTTGTGCGATAGCGTGGCACATAGAGTCTATATGAGGCGCCATCTTTGGAGCTTGCGCCATGATAGTAATATCGGCATTACCAATCACGTAGCCTTGTTCTTTTACTCGACGATAAACATCTTTTAGCAGTTCACGGCTATCCGCGCCTTTCCACTCATCATCAGTATCGGGGAAATGACGACCAATATCACCGGCAGCAATCGCACCTAATAAAGCGTCACACAACGCATGAAGGGCAACATCACCATCGGAGTGTGCGATAAGACCCTGCTCATAAGGGACTCTAACGCCACCTATAATTACCGGACCTTCACCACCAAACTTATGTACATCAAAGCCATGGCCAATACGAATCATCATTATTCCTTATTCTGACTTAAATAGAACTCAGCAAGTGCTAAATCTTCAGGCTGAGTAATCTTAAAATTATCTGAGCGCCCTGCCACTAAAGCGGGCGATAAACCTTTCCATTCAAAGGCTGAGGCTTCATCGGTAATCGAAACGCCTTGTTGCAACGCCTCGCTTAATGCATTCCACAGAGGCTTTGCTCTGAACATTTGCGGCGTAAGTGCATGCCATAGATCGGCTCGCTCAACGGTATGTTCGATCTGCCCTTGGGCACCTCGCTTCATCGTGTCACGAACTGGCGCCGCTAAAATAGCCCCTACATCATGGCTCATCGCGCCGGAAATTAGCTTGTCGATATCACTGAGTTGAACACAAGGCCTTGCCGCATCGTGAACCATTACCCAATCGCTAAGCTGCTGCTCAGCGATACAGTTTAGCGCAGAGAGTACCGAGTCCGCTCGTTCGCTTCCGCCAGACACTCTGACCACTTTTGGATTCTGGTTGAGTGCTAACTCCGGGTAATAGGGGTCATCATCGCTGATCGCAACGACAATTTGAGAGACTTGTGGATGAGACAGTAATTTCTCAATGGTGTGCTCTAAAATCGTTTTGCCGTTAATCTTAAGATATTGCTTAGGGCGGTCTGCTTTCATTCGGCTACCGACGCCCGCTGCAGGTACAACGGCAATCACACTTTGAAGTTGAGTCGACATTAATGGGGTTCCTCACCAATGATGCGGAAAAACGTTTCGCCTTCTTTTACCATTCCAAGCTCATGACGTGCGCGCTCTTCTATCGCGTCTAAGCCTTGGCGTAGATCATCGATTTCCGCAAACATCTCTGCGTTACGAAGATGGAGCTTTTCGTTTACTTGCTGTTGAACTTGGATTTCGTTGTTCACACCGTAGTAATCAGAAATACCATTTTTACCGAGCCACAGTGTGTGTTGTAGCCAGCCAAACACTATGAGCAGTACTAAAGCAAAAATTCGCATAACACCTTTCGCCGGTTGAAAAAGAAGGAACTAGAATAAGGCACATATATACCATAATGAGCTTATTGGTGCGAGATATGTGGTGTTAGGGAATCAATAAGTCGGAGAATTATTGTCGGGATAAGTATGGTAACAATGAGATTCCCGACTCCTTCCTTCGTCAGTCTAGGGAATGACGAACTTTAGATGTAACGAGGAGGAGCTTTAGAACCTAGAGCTTCTTCCCGTCATTTTCTACAGACAAAAAAATGCCCCGCATAAGCGAGGCATTTAAAAAGCTTAGATTAATAATTCGCTAGGAATTATTGACCTTTAACTTCTTTAAGACCGTTGTAAGGAGCTTTAGAACCTAGAGCTTCTTCGATACGGATAAGTTGGTTGTACTTAGCAACACGGTCAGAACGGCTCATAGAACCAGTTTTGATTTGACCTGCAGCTGTACCTACCGCTAGATCAGCGATAGTTGCATCTTCAGTTTCGCCAGAACGGTGAGAGATTACTGCAGTGTAGCCAGCGTCTTTAGCCATCTTGATAGCAGCTAGAGTCTCTGTTAGAGAACCGATTTGGTTGAACTTGATAAGGATAGAGTTAGCTACGCCTTTCTCGATACCTTCAGCAAGAATCTTAGTGTTTGTAACGAACAGATCGTCACCAACGATTTGAAGCTTGTCGCCTAGAAGTTCAGTTTGGTGCTTGAAGCCATCCCAATCAGACTCGTCAAGACCATCTTCGATAGAAACGATTGGGAAGTTGTTCGCTAGCTCAGCTAGGTAGTGGTTGAACTCTACAGAAGTGAAAGTTTTACCTTCGCCCTTCATGTTGTAGATACCAGCTTCTTTGTCGAAGAACTCAGATGCTGCACAGTCCATAGCAAGAGTAACGTCTTTACCTAGTTCGTAACCAGCAGCTGCAACAGCTTCTGCGATAACTTCTAGAGCTTCAGCGTTAGACTTAAGGTTAGGAGCGAAACCACCTTCATCACCAACTGCAGTGCTGTAGCCTTTAGACTTAAGAACTTTAGCTAGGTTGTGGAATACTTCAGCGCCGATACGTAGACCTTCTTTAAGAGTCTTAGCGCCAACTGGTTGGATCATGAACTCTTGGATGTCAACGTTGTTATCTGCGTGCTCACCACCGTTGATGATGTTCATCATTGGTAGAGGCATAGAGAATTGACCAGCAGTACCGTTTAGCTCAGCAATGTGCTCGTAAAGAGGCATGCCTTTCGCAGCAGCAGCAGCTTTTGCGTTAGCTAGAGATACAGCTAGGATAGCGTTCGCACCGAACTTAGACTTGTTTTCAGTACCGTCTAGGTCAAGCATGATTTGGTCAACGTCAGCTTGTGCTTTAGCGTCAGAACCTACTAGAGCTTCAGCGATTGGGCCGTTTACAGCTTCAATAGCTTTAAGAACACCTTTACCTAGGAAACGTGATTTGTCGCCGTCACGTAGCTCAAGAGCTTCGCGTGAACCAGTAGATGCGCCAGATGGAGCAGCAGCCATACCTACGAAACCGCCTTCTAGGTGTACTTCAGCTTCTACAGTTGGGTTACCACGTGAATCGATGATTTCACGACCTAGAACTTTAACGATCTTAGACATTGAATGTTTCCTTCTCGTTGAATATATAAATGTCAAATTTAAAGGTAGCAGCACAACTTACGCAGCTACCTGTATTCCTTTTTACTTCTCTAATTCGCCGCGCTGGAACTCGCCAGCTGCTTTAACGAAACCTGCAAACAATGGGTGACCATCGCGAGGTGTTGAAGTGAACTCTGGGTGGAATTGAGCAGCAACGAACCATGGATGGTTCGGGTTCTCGATAACTTCAACCAGTTTCTTGTCCGCAGATAGACCCGATACTTTTAGGCCCGCCTTTTCAATTTGTGGACGAAGATTGTTGTTCACTTCGTAACGGTGACGATGACGTTCATGGATCGTCGCGCTACCGTATAATTCGTAAGCTTTTGTCCCTTTCGCTAGGTGACAAAGCTGTGAACCAAGACGCATTGTGCCGCCAAGGTCAGATGTTTCTGTACGCTCTTCAACTTTACCTTCGCCATCAGTCCACTCAGTGATAAGACCAACAACTGGGTACTTAGTATCAGTACAGAATTCAGAAGAGTGTGCCCCTTCCATTTTCGCAACGTTACGAGCGTACTCGATAAGTGCTACTTGCATACCTAGACAGATACCTAAGTAAGGTACTTTGTTTTCACGAGCGTATTGAGCAGCAAGAATCTTGCCTTCAACACCACGATCACCAAAACCACCAGGAACTAGGATTGCATCTAGGCCTTCTAAAACTTCTACGCCACGAGACTCAACGTCTTGTGAATCTACGTATTTAATATTAACGCTTAGGCGATTTTTCAAGCCCGCGTGTTTTAGCGCTTCATTTACTGATTTGTATGCGTCTGGTAGTTCAATGTACTTACCAACCATACCAATCGTCACTTCACCCGTTGGGTTAGCTTCTTCGTAAATTACTTGTTCCCATTCAGACAGGTCTGCTTCTGGAGCTGTGATGCCGAAACGCTTACATACAAGTTCATCAGTGCCTTGAGCTTTAATAAGCTGAGGGATCTTGTAGATAGAGTCAACATCGCGCATAGAAATAACTGCATTTTCTTGCACATTACAGAACAGAGCAATTTTCTTACGCTCGTTCGAAGGAATGTTGCGGTCTGAACGACAAACTAGAATGTCTGGCTGAATACCAATAGACAGCAGCTCTTTTACAGAGTGTTGCGTTGGCTTAGTTTTCACTTCGCCCGCAGCTGCTAGGTATGGCACTAGAGTAAGGTGCATGAACATTGCGCGTTCACGGCCTAGCTCTACTGCTAGCTGACGAATCGCTTCCATGAATGGTAGAGATTCGATATCACCAACCGTACCACCAACTTCAACAAGCGCGATATCGTGGCCAGCTGCGCCAGAAATTACACGTTCTTTGATAGAGTTAGTGATGTGCGGGATAACCTGAATAGTTGCACCTAGGTAATCACCGCGACGCTCTTTAGCGAGTACGTCTGAGTAAACACGACCTGCAGTGAAGTTGTTACGCTTAGTCATCTTGGTGCGAATGAATCGCTCGTAGTGACCAAGGTCAAGGTCAGTTTCAGCGCCATCTTCCGTAACGAACACTTCACCGTGTTGAGTCGGGCTCATTGTGCCTGGATCAACGTTGATGTAAGGGTCAAGCTTCATCATAGTCACTTTAAGACCACGAGCTTCTAAAATAGCCGCAAGAGATGCTGCTGCAATACCTTTACCTAGAGAGGATACAACCCCGCCAGTAACAAAAATGTAATTTGTCGTCATGTTTAACCTGAAATTGGTTGAATGAGGGAAATGGATTACTTCTGGACGGGATGAAAATATACCAGAAGCCCCTTATCGCCACAACGTGAAATCTATCACACTGCTATTTTTTATTTTTTGCTTCAAATCAATTCATGATAAAAGCTTTGATGATCTTTTCTCCGCCACTTTGACTTCATCCCATATGGAATCAAGCTGTTGTAGAGAAAAGTCGGTCAAAATTTTATCTTGCTGACGAACTTTTTGTTCCACACCTTTAAAGCGGCGTGAAAATTTCAGATTGGCTTTATTGAGAGCCGTTTCTGGATTTTTACCCAAATGTCGCACTAAATTGACGGTAGCAAACAACAAATCACCCAGTTCTTCTTCAACTAAATCTTCGTTTGGCGTTACTTGAAGCGCTTCTTCTAGCACCTCATCAACTTCCTCTAAAACCTTATCGGCGACTGGGCCAATAGAATCCCAATCAAAGCCAAATTTCGCGACTTGCTTTTGAATTTTTGTAGCACGCGAAAGTGCAGGTAGAGAGTTTGGTATTGAGTCTAGAATAC
>NZ_JBFRVX010000473.1:0-4972 GCF_041475345.1 Vibrio sp. 10N.222.48.A3
GCGAAACGCTGGTCGCTGAACATCGGTTTAGAGAGAGTTGGGGTTGAGTTTTGTTGTGCCATGAGGAGTTTCCTTTTTGTTTGAGTATCACTTTTATGGAGCCGCTTGGCTGTCCAGACCTCAAACAGGGTTCTTCTCTGCAGGGGCGCGAAGCGTTTATTTACCCTTGCAGAGAAGGTTCTGATTGAGGATGGTGAACAGTCTGCGAGCGCCATCCAGTGATGCGAGTCGAAAGGAAAATCGGCACATAAGAAAACAAGCCCTTACTCGAACTTAATTGAAGCCAGTGAAAGGCAATAAGGAGGCACGACGAAGCGCAGCTACGCAGTAGCGGAGGCGTTGGGTGATTGTTCGCAGTAACTTAATGTCACATCGAGCTTGCTCGATAACAGTGCCATAAGTTATCGCGAGAGGAGTGAAGCGACGGAATGAGCCGACCGAAGGGAGAACGCCCAATATTTAAGTTTAATACGTACTTTATAGATTGATTGGCGTTAGAAAAAGAACCGTCCGTACTCAATCTTCAAGGGTAAGTGTTCGAACGCGGTTCAAGTCAAATATCACAATAAATCTAAAGGGCTATTCGCCGTCTAGCCATTAACTCAATTAGCCTCCATCTTTTTGGTCAGGGAGAGTGGAAAGTGAAAAAGCTTGATGCAAAGAAACGCAGAGCATGGCAAAAGCTGCACTTGGCTGTTCATGTCGATACACCCGAAACCATGAGTGCGGAAGTCAGTTTTGTTGTGCCATGAGCCTCTAAAAAAGAAAGGTTGTCCCTCACTGAAACTCACCTCGAAAGAAGGTAATGCTTTGGGAAGAGAGTGGAGCAATAAATGAAGCGGAAAAGGCGCTAACGAGCGGTAAAACGAGTTTGAAATACTACAACGCTCAGATAGGTGAAATGATAGTAAATGTCAAAACTACAAACAAAAATTATAGCTCTGGCTATGCCAGTTAGAAGCCAACGGTTAGCCATAGACGATGTAGCTTTATCTCCAGGCAGATTTTATCAACACCACCACTTTGCCACACAACCCTTTATGCTTGAGCAGCTAATGAGAAAGTTGTGCGAGTTCGTCTGTATTCAATCCCGTGACATCCATAATGGTTTGTTGATCTAGACCATTAAGCAGCATCTTACGCGCCATATCCTTGAGCGCTTCTTGGCGGCCACGTTGCTCGCCTTGTTGGCGCAATTGTTCTGCAATAGTCATAAGTGTTTCCTCGTGTTTCGGTACTGATGAGACCAGTGACGTAATTAACGCTTCTAGGTTACTTGTTTCACCCACTTGGAGTAGGTAGCTCATCAATGACTGTACTTGCTTATCTGTAGTGTAATCGGTGAAGAGCAATGTGACCAGAGGCTCAAGGAAATCCATGATATCGCGATGCCTAGCGTGCTTTTGTACAAGTTCAAGTAACGCGATACGGCGATGTTGCATTATCTCATCATCGGAGATAACAGTGACATCGACCAATGGAAAATCTTGAGTATAGAGAGCCTTAGCCATCTTAGGGTTAGCAAAACCTTTTAACCAATTCATCTCATATGGGTAGGGCGAGACTTGGCCATGGTAAAACTGCAAAGGGATCACCAAGGGTAAATGCTCATGACCCGCTTCAATATGTTGTTGCATGGCAGCGATAGCGTAACGCATCAGTCTGAACGCCATGTGTTTATCTGGCCGACTCTGGTGCTCGATTAACGCATAGACGTACCCTTCCCCCTGAGACGTTTTAAGAGAATAAAGGACATCCGAATAGTAAGGCCGTAAGTTTTCTTCTATAAAGCTGCCTGATTCGAGCTTTAGGGTAGTCAAAACAGTACCATGATAAAAATTCTGCACCATGTTGGTTTCTTTCTACACATCAATTTAGTTCATTTACTCTAAGTAATCTTTGCCCCCTTTCCTTCTTAGAGTAAATAATCATTCATACACTGTTAATGTTAGTTTGCCATACCATAACTAATAACACGGTGCAGGGATAAGAGACTGACTATTTCCGTGATTCTTCCTTGGTACATGTACAAAAGTCACATTGCTTACATATATGATTTGAGTTGCTTATTTAGAGCGAGCAAGATAGACGGAATGTAGAAGCGGAAGTATTCCGTCTAGAAAGCGTTATGTGCTTAGAGGAATAAATATGCATCGATATTACTTGGATGAAAGTGGTAATACTGGCGATTTGATTAAGCCAGAGTTCTCATTGCAGTTTGGTGGTCAACCTTTGTTCGCATTATCGTGTGTTGGAGTTGATGATGAAAAGGCCGTTGCAGATAAATTGTCTGATCTCAAACTGAAATATGGAGTTGAGAATGAACTGAAATCAACCGAAATTTATGCTTATAAGCCTGAGTTTTTCCTTGAACTTGCAAAATATCTTGTTGGAAACAGAGTTCCTATATTTGTAGAGTTAGTTGATAAGAAGTTTTGCATAATTACTAATTTAATCAGCAGCCTGATTATACCTTTCTATGGTGAAATAGATGAAACGAATGGACACAACCAATATGCCCGAAATCATTTAGCAGACTACATGTGGCATGAGCTTCCACTAAAATACTTAGAACTATTTAATAAAGTTTGTCTTCAAAGACAAAGCGTTAAGGTCATTGACTTCCTGAGTGAGTTAAAAGCTTACTTTGACAGCACGAGTTGTAGCATGCTTGAAAAACGAGATGTCAGTCGGTTATTGGCTGCTTCAATAGACGAGTTTCAGTCTTTTTGTCTTGAGTATGGTGATGAAAAGGCTGTTGAAAGTTATCTACCAATCCCTGATATATTAAACAAAAGTAAAAGAAAATCGAAAGCTAAAAAAATAAATATACTGCCGCATGTGCATTCATTTTTTAACATTATTGGTCGCTTGAACAAGTATCATTTGGGAAATGTTGAGAACATAGTTTTGATGCACGATGAACAGCGGGACTTCGATGTTATTTTAGAAAAATCGAAAGAATATATAGTTCAGAATAGTATCTCAAAGAACTCTCCACCGATTCCTAATTCTGATCTAGATGTTCATAGTGACTTTAGGCTTGAATTTGTTAACTCAAACTTGAGTTCAGGAGTTCAAGTGGCAGACTTGATCGCGGGCTTCTATGCGCGATTTATCAATGATACTTTCTATGAAAGAAAGCGAATTGGCAGTGTTTACGTTAATACCTTCAACATACTTGTCGAATATCAAAAACCACTATCACCGTTGGGCGTCAACTTTGTTTTACCGCATCATAAGCAGCAAAGTGTATTTACAGCATTTGGCTTGTAAAGCATATACATATAACAAGACATTAGGGCTATGAGGTATGAGAAAGATGACAACACTTTATATAATTGGTAATGGATTTGATCTTTGGCACGATTTGCCAACAAGTTACAGTCAGTTTTATGAGTTCGCACAAAGTACTCTAGATGAGCTAGAAAATTATTACTCTTTCGACTTACATGATCATGAACCTTGGCATGACTTTGAGAACGCGCTGGGTGCTTTCTGTTGGGAAGACTTCTTTGATTTTCATAATGAAGTCGATATTCAAGCAGAAGACTTTAGGCCTAGTTTTGTTTATGGGTTAGAAGATGAACTTACTGAGCAAACCGATATACATGTTTCTACGGTGAAAGAAACTTTCATTGGGTGGGTTAACCAAATAGATGTAACTCGGGCGAGCGAGAAAATCACGTTTCCTGAAAATGCACATTTTATCACTTTTAACTACACATCAACCCTTCAACTCATCTATGGCATTGAAGATGAAAGCGTGTTCCATATTCATGGGCGTGCTGAGACCAACGATGATTTAATTTTTGGTCATGGAGAAAATATTGTAGAGATACCAGAAGTTGATGAAGACGGAGAGAGCACTCGTTCGATGTTTTCGGATGCTGAAAGTGCTGCTAGGTATCCCCTTCATGCACTTAAAAAGCCAGTTGATGACGTTTTAGAACAGAATAGCAGTTATTTTGAAGAGCTTGGGGACGTTACAGAGGTTGTGATTATTGGCCATTCATTGAACGCAATCGACTTGCCATACTTCCGCCGCATTGCTAATGGTACTGAAGGTGCGCGATGGAAAGTTTGCTGTTATACCGATGAAGAGAGAACAGAGCATGCTCAAGCCCTTATTGGTTGCGGTATTAGCCAAGATCAAATTGAAATCTGTAAGTACGATGAGCTATAGCATTGTTTGAGAACGCACCTAACAAATAAGCTCTGACGAAATTCAATTATATTGGGGGGAGTTTATGTTTCTACTGGACAATGGTTCTCAAGGCTTTTTTCCATACCTCAATTAATCCGTTTATCGCTAATTTAGCGAGTGATATAACACGTTTATGTCCAAAAATGTGTTAAAGGGTAGTCTCCTACCCTGTTTCAATCAGCGGCCATAAGCCGCTTTTTTAAATCCAGCCTCGCTCAGAAAAAGACACCACACACTCAAATGAAACCACAAAGTGGTCCAGTACTCGGATATCAACCAATGCCAACGCATCCGTCAGTTGACGGGTAATGCGTCGGTCAGCTTGACTTGGGGTGGCGTCGCCACTTGGGTGGTTATGATAGAGAATAACCGCACTCGCGTTCGCGGCCAGCGACGCTTTCACGACTTCACGCGGATAGACCGAAGCGGCATTAACGGTACCGTAGAACATCTCTTTGGTGCGCAACACTCGATGTTGATTATCGAGGAAGATAATCCCAAACACTTCAGACTCACAAGCGGCCAAGGACGTTTGACAGAACGATTTCACCAATTCAGGCGAGGTTAATGGCGTTTGTTCTGAGATAAACAGTTTGGATTTGAGAATGCTTGCGGCCTGGTCAAGGATGCCCTTTTCTTCTGATGTGAATAACGAAACATTTGAGTATTGAACAAGTGCTGACATGGTATTTCCTTTCGGTCTTGGTGAGCGTCTGACTGTCCGTACCCAGTTGCAGGTTCTGCAGCGCAAGGGCGCGCAGCGGC